>DAIOWB010000009.1:21062-25769 GCA_036758725.1 Lacibacter sp. | reverse complement strand
AAGTTTTTAGATTGGACCCACAAGGCTGATGAAACTTTTATAAAAAATATGGATGCATTTTGTAAACAAATTCCCGGCTTCTACTATGGCAGGTTAGATGTGATGTATGATAGCTGGGACGATTTGAGATTGGGAAAAAATTTTCATGTTATCGAATTAAATGGGGCAGGTAGTGAACCAACACATATGTATGATCCCCGCCATTCAATATTTTTTGCCTGGAAAGAGATAATAAAACATTGGAAAATTCTTTATAATGTGAGTAAACAAAATCATGAAAGAGGGTATGCCTATATGAGTTTAAAGGAAGGCTCAGCCATTTTTAAAAAAAACAATGAGCTTGTAAAAGTTTTAAATATAATCGGTAAAAAATTATAGTCTTTCTTTTTACATTAAGCAATTATATTTGTTTTATGCCGCAGGTTATTAAAATTTTAATGTGGGGGTTTGTTGTAAGCTTTCTGGGCTCTTTACCCTTAGGCACATTAAATGTAGCGGCTATGCAAATAGGAATTTCTGATGGAATTAAACCTGCTCTTTTATTTTCAGCCGGTTCTCTTACAGCAGAAATCGTTTATGTAAGATTGTCATTAGTTGCAATGGATTGGGTTCGGAAACAGGAAAAGCTTTTAAAAGCTTTAGAATGGATAACTGTTTTAATAGTATTGGCATTAGCAGCTTCCAGTTTTTGGGCCGCAACACATTCAACAGATCAAAAAAACATCATCTTATCTAATACTATGCATCGGTATGCTCTAGGTTTTATTATGAGCGCCATTAACCCTGTTCAAATCCCTTTTTGGTTTGGTTGGAGTACTGTATTATTTACTAAAAACATTTTAAAGCCTGGTTTGTGGAATTATAACAGTTATATTTTGGGTATAGGGCTGGGAACATTTCTTGGTAACTGTGTATTTATTTTCGGCGGCAGGTTAATTGTAGAAAAACTGAATGCAAGTCAGCATTTACTGAATTGGGTTATTGGCGGAATATTTTTATTAACGGCTTTGTTGCAATTATATAAAATTTATTCGCATAAAGATGCAATGCATAAGATTGAACATCCCGAGGAAATTACAGGCGGGTTAGAAAAAAATATACATTAACATTCAATCTTAGTTAGTTCAAGCCTTTATTAATTCTTTTGTATTTCTTCAGCCCATTTATCTCTTTCATCGGGACTAAATTTCCAGGGAGCAAAATTATTTTCAATATTGCCAAACATGGCATTCCACTCAGCAGGTGCATTACTATCTTCCATAATGAGAGAGCGGCGTAATTCAAGAATGATTGATAAAGGATTAATGCTAACCGGGCATTCTTCAACACATGCATTACAGGTTGTGCATGCTCTTAATTCTTCAATAGTTATATAATCGTTTAATAAAGTTTTTCCATCATCTTTAAATTCTTTGTTGCTGTTCATGTTTCTTCCCACTTCTTCTAAACGGTCACGGGTGCTCATCATAATTTTTCGGGGACTTAATAATTTACCGGTAGAGTTTGCCGGGCAGGCCGCCGAACATCTCCCACATTCTGTACAACTATAAGCATCTAATAAACTTTTCCAGCTAAGATCCATCACATCTTTTGCACCAAATTTTGATGGGGCTGCTGCATTTGATGGCGCCAGTTCCGGATGCATCATATATTTTACTTCATTTTGAACCGAAGGCATATTGGCAATGGTTCCTGTATTGGTAAGCCTTGCATACCAGGCATTGGGAAACGCCAAAAGAATATGAAGGTGCTTGCTCCATGGTAAATAATTTAAGAAAGCAAGTATTCCAAGTATATGTAACCACCAGGCACTTCGTTCAATTCCTATTAATGTTGCAGTTGATAATCCGGTTAGTGAGGGGGCTATAAAACCTGATATGATAAAATTTCCGGTATCATGATAATGTTCAGCATTGTTCAGCTGCAGTGCTCTGTCAGTTGAATTCATCAATAAAAACAAGCTCATCAATACAATTTCAGTGATGAGGATATAATTTGCATCACTTCTGGGCCATCCGTTCAGATCTTTGCTGATAAAGCGTTTTAGCTTGATCAAATTTCTGCGAACCAAAAAGATTACACAAGCTGCCAATACCAGGAAAGCAAGAATTTCAAAAGCATTAATCAGTAAAGTATAAAAACCACCAAGCGTTGAAAGAAATAACCGGTGAGTGCCAAGCAGTCCGTCAAGCACAATTTCAAGTACTTCAAGATTAATCACAACAAAACCAACATAAACAAACAGGTGCAGTATTGCTACCAACGGGTTTTTAAACATTTTCTTCTGTCCAAAAGCAAGAAGAAACATATTCTTCCAGCGCTGAGATGGGTTATCCGTTAAATCTTCATCTAAACCAATCAGTATGTTCCTTCGGATTTCCTTTACTTTTTTGCTAAAGAACAAAATAGCCGCACCCAGACAAATTGCGAATAGAACCTGTTGAACAATCTGCATAAAATTAGTTTTGTAATGCTAAGTTAAGGTTAGATGATGTAGTATTGGTTGGTTGATTGCCAATAAATTTGCATCTTTAGTTTATTAAATATGGAAAAGAAATACATTTTAGATAAAGAAACAACTTACCTCAAGTTAAAACGACTTGCATATGAAATTGCTGAACGCAATTATACTGAACAGCAAATGTTTTTTGCAGGCATTAAACAAAGCGGATATATCGTAGCTCAACTGCTGGCAAAAGAAGTAATGGAGATTAGTAATATTCATGTTGAACTCATTGAAATT
Source organism: Lacibacter sp. (assembly GCA_036758725.1). Taxonomy (GTDB): domain Bacteria; phylum Bacteroidota; class Bacteroidia; order Chitinophagales; family Chitinophagaceae; genus Lacibacter. The sequence goes on along the minus strand of DAIOWB010000009.1, from coordinate 23,026 downwards.
ACGATGGATAAAAAATTTCCGGTTGAGGTTTTTCTCGATAGAGAAATTGGATTTAACAATCAATCCATTTTATTAATAGATGATGTGGCTAATAGTGGCAAAACAATGGTCTATGCACTAAAGCCTTTTTTAAACTTTCAGCCAAAACAAATTCAAACCCTGGTATTAGTAGAACGAACACATAAAACTTTTCCGGTGCAACCCGATTATGTTGGTTTATCAGTTGCCACAACGCTGGAAGAACATATTATTGTTGAATTGCAGGGAGAAGAAATTACAGGAGCTTATTTAGTTTAATTTTATTTCAAACAGTTTGGGCCAGTTTTTTCCAGTAATAAAAATCCTGTTAGTGCTGCTATCTCATGCAATACCAATTTGCCGTTGTTGGTGTTTTTGCACTTGTTTGAGTTGCTAAAAGAATCTCTCTGAGGTTGTCTCTTTTGACCAACCGAATGAATAGCAGAGGCTTTGATATAAGTGTTGCTGGTGTAAACACATTTCAACGGCGGATAGAGTGCAAGTATTTACCTATTGCAACGGTAAGCAACGAGCAATACCAACAGTGTCGAAAAAAATAACATGTATGAAGAAGTTTTTAATGTACGGCGTACCAATTTTGTTTTTTATGGCATTTGTTGTGTTCATGGTTTTTTTTGCAAAAAAAACGGAGCGTAATTATTATGAAGAGCATTCTGAAAACATGTTTAATGGAAATGTGATAGAGGCGAAACCTTTTGGTAAAGGCGCATATCATTATATAGTTAGGGGTTTAGACAAAAACTATGGATTTACTTTTAAAGGAAAAAAAGGTATTATTTTAGGAGACTCAATCGCTAAAAATAAATATGAGCCATATTTAATCTACAGAAAGAATGAAAACAATAAGTATATTTTGAATGATAAGATTATTTACTGACAAAAAGAATACAACAAAGCTGCAATCAATGCGGCAGCAACTTTCTTCGCCGCAACGTTTCCCTTAAAAGTTTTCTTCGCTACAAAGTCTTCCCGCATTACCAACAATTGTTTCCTAACGAGCTAAGAGTAAAGCCGGGACATTTATTTGCTCAAAAGAATTTGTATCTTTAACCCATGACACAAATTGTAATTGATAAAAAGAAATATGTATTGCTACCTCAAAAGGAATATGAAGCATTGCAATTAAAAGCTGCTTTAAAAAACAGTCCTGCCAAAAAACTTTCACTTGCGGAGGGTAAAAAAAGAGCCTTCAAACTCATTGATAAATGGGCAAAAGAAAAGTAACCATTCTTGACACTGCTGCAGATGCGGTAGCAGAAGTTGCTTTCTTTGTTGAAGAAAAAGGTATGGCTCAAACTGCCAAAAAATTTGTTGCTGAAGCTTTTGAATTTTTTGAAAAACTTTCGGATGAAAGGATACAACATCACCCATGCAGTTACCCGCTTTGGAAAAGTTTGAATTACCGCTGCGTCAGTTACAAGAAATACACTGTAGCCTATCTTTATTTCAATGATGAAATTGTAATTTGTGAGTTTGTACCGTCAAAATTACTTTATTGATAAGCCTGCTCTGCAAAGCCTTCCTCACTTAGCAGTTTTATGTATACAGTCTCAGACTGTTTTTACTTTGCTGTAACGTTACCCTTAAAAGTTCATAACAGCCATCGTACAAAAAATAAATCAATAGGTATACAAAAAAGGAATTTAGTTTAATTTTATTTCAAACAGTTTGGGCCAGTTTTTGCCTGTGATGAAAATCCGGTTAGTGCTGCTATCCCAGGCAATACCATTCAAAACTTTGTTATTATTTTCGTCAACCAGTTCCGGGTAACTTCTTTTTAAATTACTTAAATCAAGTTTACCAACAACATTTCCTGTGGCAGTATCAATCTTTAAAATTTCATCGGTTTGCCAAACATTAGAGTAAATAAAACCATTTATAAATTCCAGTTCGTTTAAATTGTTTTTTAAACCGGTTTGATCCTG
>DAIOWB010000009.1:4054-20962 GCA_036758725.1 Lacibacter sp. | reverse complement strand
TTTTCAAAACTTTTCCGGTTGAGAGTTCAGTTTTACGAAGCGTAGATTTTCCCTCTTCACCTGTACCTTCATATAAAAACCCATTCACATACTGCAATCCTTGGGTAAAGGCTGAAGTGTCATGGGGATATACTTTTAAAATTGTAAAGCTAAGTTGAGCAGCTGCTGGTATTGTTAAAGTATTATTATCATCATTTGTTTGTGGATTGTTATTTGTACAAGAACTTAAAAATATCAAAACGGGTAAAAGCCTGAATTTTTTCATTTTCGTCATTATATCACTCAAAAATAGGTAAAAGCGAAAAAGAGGATTGTGAAAGAGTTGTGAACAGTTGAGTTTGGAATAATAATTGAAGTAGAATAATTAGATATAACTTTAGTAAACCGTAAAAAATACACCTCAATACTCTGTATGCGACTTATTCTCTTCTTATTAAGCAATGTTATTACATTACAATTATCAGCCCAAAAAATGGAGCAGGATTATGAACGCAAGTTCAGAGCAGGTTTAATTGGCGGCATTAATATTAATAGTCTTGATGGAAAAACATTTACAAAAGATTTCAGTTATAATTATCAGCTAGGAGGCTTTTTACTTTTTAATCCATCTACGAAAATCGGAATTCAGCCAGAAATACATTTTGCACAGAATTCAGCTACTTATACAAATGATGAAACAGATATTTATGACGATCTCTTTTTAGGAGGTGATCAACCAAATGTAAAATACAATGTTTTAAAAGTTACCGGGTTGGTTAACCTTGATGTAGGTCCGTCGCAAAGAGTAAAGCTACAGTTGGGCCCGCAATTAGGTGTGGTTATGAGCCAAAGCGGATTTCAGCAAACAATAAAAGAAGTATTTAAAAAGGGTGAATTCTCAGCAGTAGGTGGCATTTGGCTTCAATTACCATTTTTTTTCATCGGCGGCAGGTATGAACATGGATTTACCAATTTAAACGGTATTGATAACCGTGATAACTGGCGGAGCAGAGCCTTCCAAATCATAGCTGGCGTAACATTTTAAATTTTTTTACTCCTTTTCGGTCCTTTTCTTTAAAAAACTTCATAAAACTTTTTGCAGAAAAGGTTTCAACCCATACCTTTGCGCTCCCAATTCAAATTTGGGGAAGATCTTATGGCTCAACGTATCAGAATCAAATTGCAATCATACGACCATAACCTGGTCGATAAATCTGCAGAAAAAATCGTGAAAACGGTTCGCAGCACAGGCGCTGTAGTTACAGGCCCTATTCCTTTACCAACACGTAAAAGAATATTTACTGTTTTGCGTTCACCACACGTTAATAAAAAGAGCCGTGAGCAATTTCAACTGTGTACACACAAACGCTTGCTTGATATATATACAAGCAGCAGCCGTACAGTTGACGCTTTAAGTAAGTTAGACTTACCAAGCGGTGTTGATGTAGAAATTAAAGCTTGATGATCGTCCGCCTGGCGGACTACCCATCTCTAGTTCTTATAAATAAGTAAATGTTTCATCTCTCAACTTCATTTCTCTGATCTGAAATAAAAGAGCTCTGAACGAATGTTCTTACCCTCAGGGGTAAAGAATAAACAAAAATATAAACTAGCCCTTCGTGGTTAGTTTACCATCGGTACTTCCAATCCAAAGTGGAACAAAGGAAAAGGTCAATGGTAAACGGGGATTGAATGACGCCGCCAAGCATCATGTCTCAACAACCTTACAGGGCATAAACTGTAAAAGAAAATGAAAGGTATTATTGGTAAAAAAATTGGCATGACCAGCATCTTCAGTTCCGATGGTAAGCAAACAAGTTGTACCATTATTGAAGCTGGTCCCTGTGTAGTTACACAGATTAAAACGCAAGACACTGACGGTTACAGTGCATTACAATTAGCTTTTGGCGAAAAGAAAGAAAAGAATACAACTTCTGCTGAAAAAAATCACTTCGCTAAAGCAAACACTACTCCAAAGAAAATTGTAAAAGAATTCCGCAATTATTCCATCGAAAAAAATATTGGTGAAACAATTACTACAGACATTTTCGCTGAAGGCGATAAAGTTGAAGTAGTTGGTACAACAAAAGGAAAAGGTTTCCAGGGTGTAGTTAAACGTCATGGTTTCCATGGTGTTGGTGGTCAATCACACGGCCAGCACGATCGTTCAAGAGCGCCGGGTTCTTTGGGTAACTCTTCTGATGCTTCACGTGTAATGAAGGGAATGAAAATGGCCGGACGTATGGGTGCTGACAGGGTTAAAGTGAAAGGTTTGAAAGTATTGAAAATATTCCCTGATAAAAACTACATCTTAATCAGTGGTTCTATCCCAGGTCATAACGGTTCAATCGTATACATCCAGAAGTAAACAAACTAATTCAAAAAGTCATGCAAGTAGACGTTTTAAATAAATCAGGAAAAGCAACAGGTCGTACGATCGAATTACCGGAAGAAATTTTTGGTATCGAACCCAATGACCATGTTATTTACCTCGCAGTAAAACAATACCAGGCGGCGCAACGTCAGGGAACAGCTAAAGTAAAGACCCGTGCTGAAGTAAAAGGTTCAAGCCGTAAGCTTCACCGTCAAAAGGGTACTGGTGGTTCACGTAAAGGTAATATTCGTAATCCTTTATATAAAGGTGGTGGTACTGTATTTGGACCAAAGCCACACGGTTATGATTTTAAACTGAACCGTAAAGTAAAAGACCTCGCTAAAATGAGTGCTCTTTCTTATAAAGCAAAAGAAAATGCAATTGTAGTGGTTGAAGATTTCAACATGGATACTCCTAAAACAAAGGAATTCATGAGTGTTTTAACCAATCTGAATGTTGCTGGTAAGAAAACACTGTTTGTAATTACTGATTACAACGATAATATTTCAAGAAGCCTTCGTAATGTGCCTTCAGTAGTTGGTTCATTGCTGGCCGATGTAAATACATACGATCTCATCAATAGTGATGTACTCGTATTAACTGAAAGTGCTGCAAAGATCTTCGGCGAAGAAGAAGTGGTAGCATAATTGATCATTGAACTGAATAAACAACGTCCAGATGAGACAGAGTGAAATTTTAATAAAGCCGATTGTTTCTGAAAAAAGCAATCGTTTAACAGAAAAAAAGAATACTTACGCTTTTCGTGTAGGCCGTAAAGCCAACAAACTTGAAATTAAAAAAGCTGTAGAAGAATTCTATAACGTAAAAGTTGATGACGTAAACACTATGGTGGCACCCCGTAAAAGTAAAAACCGTATGACCAAAGCCGGTTATATCCAGGGAAGCAAACCAGCGTATAAAAAAGCATACGTAACAATTGCTGAAGGTGAAACCATCGATTTATACGGAACATTATAAGCAGAAAAAGGAATGGCGGGTCAAACGCCGCAAAGAATTGACATTATAAACTGAAAAGAATTTAAAAATGGCATTAAAGAAATACAAACCGGTAACTGCAGGAACCAGATGGAGAATTGGGAATGCGTATGCTGAAATTACAACAGACACTCCTGAAAAGTCTTTACTTGAAAATGTAAAGGCAACAGGTGGACGTAATGCTCAAGGTCGCAGATCTATGCGTTACATTGGTGGCGGTAACAAAAAGAAATACCGTGTTATTGATTTCAAACGCAATAAGAAAGATGTTCCTGCTAAAGTAGCATCAATTGAATATGATCCTAACCGTACAGCATTCATCGCATTGTTGAATTATGTTGATGGTGAGAAACGTTATATTCTTGCACCAAATGGATTAAAAGTAGGTGCAACAGTTTTATCTGGTGATGCAGTTGCACCTGAATTAGGTAACTCACTTCAAATGAAGAATATGCCTTTAGGTACGAATGTGCACAATATTGAAATGCAGCCCGGACAAGGTGGAAAGCTGGTTCGTAGTGCAGGAACAAGTGCACAGCTTACCAACAAAGAAGGAAAATATGCAGTGTTGAAAATGCCAAGTGGTGAGTTACGTAAGTTATTAATTAACTGTTACGCAACAGTTGGTGTTGTTTCAAACAGTGATCATAACCTGGAACAAGCTGGTAAGGCCGGTGTAAATCGTTGGAAAGGTATTCGTCCACGTACACGTGGTGTGGCAATGAACCCTGTAGATCATCCAATGGGTGGTGGTGAAGGTCGTGCAAGTGGTGGTCACCCTCGTAGCAGAACAGGCAAATATGCAAAAGGTCAAAAAACCCGCTCTAAGCATAAAGGTTCAAACAAGTTGATTATTCAACGTAAAGACGGTAAGAAACTGGCAAAGTAATTTAATAAGAAATCGAAAATCTAAAATAAAAACATGGCTCGTTCGATTAAAAAAGGTCCTTATGTTGCTGCACATCTTGAAACAAAGGTGTTAGCCATAAACGAAGGAAAATCTAAGAAAGGTGTAATTAAAACGTGGAGTCGTCGCTCTACAATTACCCCGGATTTTGTAGGCCACACGTTCGCTGTGCATAACGGAAATAAATTTATTCCTGTTTATGTAACTGAATTTATGGTGGGTCACAAACTGGGCGAATTTGCACCAACAAGGAATTTTAAAGGACACTCAAGTAAGAAGATTGCATAATATAGTTACCGGTTACAGGTTACAAGTTGCAGGTAATGCTGCAAAACGTACATGAAACCTGAAACCAGCAACAAGAAACTAAATAAAATGGAAGCAGTAGCAAAACTCAGAAATTATCCCACGTCGCCACGCAGAATGCGTTTGCTGGCTGATGAAATTCGTGGAATGGATGTTGAAAAAGCCCTGGCATTATTGGACTTTCATCCTCAGCATTCAGCATCACCACTTGGTAAACTTTTAAAAAGTGCTATCAACAATTGGGAACAAAAGAATAACGGTCAAAGTGCTGCCGATGCATCATTGATTGTGAAAACAATTTTTGTTGATGGTGCAAGAATGGTAAAGCGTTTACGTCCTGCACCACAGGGCCGTGCTTACAGAGTAAGAAAGCGCAGCAACCATGTAACAATAATAGTAGACAAAAAATTAATTGATAAAACTTTATAAACCATTCTATGGGTCAGAAAGCAAATCCGATAGGTAACAGGTTAGGCATCATCCGCGGATGGGATAGTAACTGGTATGCTAGTAAAAAAGACTATGCCGGTAAACTGATTGAAGACAACAAAATCAGATCTTATCTCAATGCACGTATCAATAAAGGTGGTATTTCTAAAATTGTGATTGAGCGTACACTCAATAAGTTGATTGTTACTATTCATACTTCTAAGCCAGGTATTATTATTGGTAAAGGTGGCGGTGAAGTTGATCGTATTAAAGAAGAACTCAAGAAACTTACGGGTAATGAAGATGTGCAAATAAACATTTTAGAGATCCGTCGTCCTGAACTTGACGCAACTATTGTTGCTGATACTATAGCACGCCAGATTGAAAATCGTATCAACTTTAAGCGTGCAGTTAAAATGGCTATTGCCTCTGCCATGCGTATGGGAGCAGAAGGTATTAAAGTAAAAGTAAGTGGCCGTTTAGGTGGTGCTGAAATTGCACGTTCTGAAGAAATCAAGCAAGGTCGTACTCCACTTCATACATTTCGTATGGATATTGATTATGCTAATTTGTTTGCATTAACTGTATATGGTAAAATAGGAATCAAGGTTTGGATTTGTAAGGGTGAAGTATTAACCAAGCGTGATTTAAATCCAAATATTATTGGTGGAAAAAGCGAAGTAAGTGATAGAAAAGACCGTCGTGAAGATCATGGTGGACACAGAGGTGGTGAAAGAAGAGATGATCGTCGTGGTGGTGGAACTGGTGGTGGCGGTGGACAACGCAGAGACAGCAGAAAAGGATAATAATTAAAGAAAGTATTAAGTAGTAATTACGAAGTACTAAGAAATAAAAAACAAATAGTAACAAGAAATATTATAAACAATGTTACAGCCGAAAAGAACAAAACATAGAAAGCAACAAAAGGGTCGTATCCGAGCTGTGGCAAAGCGTGGTGCAAGCATTTCTTTTGGATCTTACGCATTAAAAGCGTTAGAACCTATCTGGTTAACAAACAGACAAATTGAAAGTGCCCGCCAGGCAATGACACGTGCAATGAAGCGTGAAGGAAATGTGTGGATCCGGGTTTTTCCTGATAAAATTATTACACGTAAGCCAGCCGAAGTACGTATGGGTAAAGGTAAAGGTAACCCTGAAGGTTGGGCTGCTGTTGTAGAACCAGGACGTATTTTGTTTGAAGCCGATGGTGTACCTGAGTCAGTTGCAAAAGAAGCAATGGCGTTGGCAGCACAAAAGCTTCCAATTAAAACAAAATTCATTGTACGCAGGGATATGGTTGCGTAATAAAACTGAATGAACAGATTAAACTCATTAACATGTCAAAGACAATTGATTATTTAAAAAGTATAAAGGAGTTGAACGTGGCAGATCTCACAGCCCGCATTAAAGAAGATGAAATGCGTTTAAAAAAGCTGGAGTTTGCACATGCAATTTCTCCACTGGAAAACCCGGTGAGTATCCGTGGCTTACGTCGTGATATTGCACGGTTAAAAACAGAGTTAAGCAAAAAACAATTGGGTATCTAATACGCTTGTTCTCCTACAGAGAACATATCATAAAAAAAGCAAGAAATGGAAGTAAGAAATTTGCGTAAAACAAAGACAGGTGTAGTTACCAGCAGCAAAATGGATAAAACCATTACTGTAGCTGTTGAACGTAAAGTAAAACACCCTATTTATGGAAAGTTTGTAAAGAAAACAACGAAGTTTCATGCTCATGATGAAAAGAATGAGTGCGGTCCCGGCGATACTGTAAAAATTATGGAAAGTCGTCCTTTGAGCAAAACAAAGCGTTGGAGATTAGTAGAGGTTGTTGAAAAAGCAAAATAAGTAATTACAGATTGGCGATTGCAGTATGCAGTTTAAATGCACTGCTCTCCATCTGAAATCAAAAATCTGAAATCTAAAATAATTTACGATGATTCAGCAAGAAAGCAGATTAAAAGTAGCCGATAACAGTGGTGCAAAAGAAGTTCTTTGCATTAAGGTATTGGGTAATAGCGGCCAGGATTATGCAAAGATTGGCGATAAAATTGTTGTTACAATTAAGGATGCATTGCCAGGTGGTGGTATTAAAAAAGGTACCGTTGCCAAAGCTGTTATTGTACGTACGAAAAATAAATTACGTCGTAAGGATGGTTCATATATTCGTTTTGATGATAACGCAGTTGTTATTCTCAACGCATCAGATGAGCCACGTGGTACACGTATTTTTGGGCCGGTAGCCAGAGAATTGCGTGATAAAGGATATATGAAAATTATATCATTGGCGCCCGAAGTACTTTAAACAAGCCATGAGCTGATAGCCACAAGCTGTTAGCCACAATAAAACAGAGAAATAAATAAGCAAAGCTAATAGCCCGCAGCTATTAGCTCAAAGCTCAAAGCATAATAAAATGAATAACAGATTTAAACCCAAGTTTAGCATCAAGAAAGGCGATTCAGTAGTTGTTATTGCCGGTGATGATAAGGATGTTACAAAGCCTCATGTGGTACTGGAAGTATTTCCTGATAAGTCACGTGTATTGGTTGAAGGTGTAAACATTGTAACAAAACACAGCAAACCATCTGCACAGAATACAAAAGGTGGAATTGTAAAGAAAGAGGCACCCATTCATATTTCAAATGTGATGTTATGGGATGGTAAGCAAGCAACTAAAGTAAAGCGTAGCCGTGAAAACGGTAAGCTTGTAAGGGTTTCAAAAAAATCAGGACAACCTGTAAAATAATTTGAACTAAGGTTAAAAAAAGAAGAACATGAGCACTACAAAATATACTCCCCGTTTGGCAAGTAAGTACAAAACAGAAGTAGTACCTGCTTTAATGAAGCGTTTTGGTTATAAAAGCGTTATGCAGGTACCCAAATTGGAAAAAATTTGCGTAAACCGTGGCGTTAATGGCGCCGTAAATGATAAAAAACTGGTTGATATTGCACTGGATGAATTAACCACAATTACCGGTCAAAAAGCAGTATCAACTTCATCTAAAAAAGATATTTCAAATTTCAAATTACGTAAAGGAATGCCAATTGGCGCCCGTGTTACATTACGTGGAGTGAATATGTATGAATTTTTAGATCGTTTTATTTCGTCTGCACTTCCAAGGGTTCGTGACTTTAAAGGAGTAAATGAAAAGTCTTTTGATGGTCGTGGTAATTATACCTTAGGTGTAACTGAACAAATTATATTCCCTGAAATTGATATTGATAAAGTAAATAAGATTACCGGTTTTGATATCACATTTGTAACCACTGCTTCAACCAATGAAGAAGCTTACGAATTATTGAAAGAAATGGGAATGCCGTTTAAAAATGCTAAAAAAGATTAATTATAAATTATGGCTAAGAAATCAATAACAGCCCGTCAACACAAAAGAGAAAGAATGGTAGCTCAGTATGCTGAAAAGCGTGCTGCTCTGAAAGCTGCCGGTGATTTTGCAGGTTTGGATCAACTTCCAAAAAATGCATCACCGGTTCGTTTGAAAAACCGTTGTCAATTAACAGGACGCCCCAGAGGTTACATCCGTTACTTTGGCCTTTCACGTGTAATGTTTCGTGATATGGCTCTTAATGGAATTATACCAGGTGTAAAAAAAGCCAGCTGGTAAAAAATAAAATCCCACTGGGATGATGTGCAGGTCTTGAATATGATGCACACGAAAGAAAACAATTTTTAAATCATTCAATTAAAGAATAAAATGGTTACAGATCCTATTGCAGATTTCCTCACCCGTGTTAGAAATGCTCAGATGGCAGGGCACAGAATTGTTGAAATTCCTGCTTCTAATCTTAAAAAGCGTATTACTGAAATTTTATACGATCAGGGATATATTTTGAAGTACAAGTTTGAAGATGATAACAAACAGGGTGTAATTAAAATTGCCTTGAAATATGATCCTCAAACTCGTGTTCCGGCAATTCAGTCATTAGAGCGTATCAGTCGTCCTGGGTTACGCCAGTATTCTAAGCCTGATGCTTTCCGTCGTGTAAAGAACGGGTTAGGTATTGCAATTGTTAGTACTTCTAAAGGAGTAATGACAGATAAGCAAGCTAAAGCTAACAATGTAGGTGGCGAAGTTTTGTGTTACATCTATTAAAGAAAATGTTGTAGATACATTAAGCTGAACTATACTAAGCTGACCGGTCATACAACGCAAACAATAAATAATATAAATCAGAAATTATGTCTCGTATAGGTAAAAATCCCGTTTCAATTCCACAGGGAGTTACTATCACAGTTGGAAAAGATAATGTGGTAAGTGTTAAAGGACCCAAAGGGGAATTAAAAGAAAATATTGACCGTGACATTACTGTTGAAGTAAAAGATGGTGAAGTAACATTTGCCCGCCCAACTGATCAGGGACGTCATCGTGCTATGCATGGTTTGTATCGTTCATTAGTATCTAACATGGTGAAGGGTGTTACTGATGGCTTTGAGAAAAAATTAGAACTGGTAGGTGTGGGTTATAAAGCTGCAAATCAGGGAAATATTCTTGATCTGGCTTTAGGATTTTCTCACAATATCATTTTTGAAATACCGAAGGAATTGAAAGTTGCTACTTCACAGGAAAAAGGACAAAATCCAATGATTTCTCTTGAAGGGATTGATAAGCAGTTACTGGGACAGGTTGCAGCAAAAATTCGTGGATTACGTAAGCCTGAACCATACAAAGGAAAGGGTGTGAAATACTTTGGCGAAGTTGTTCGTCGCAAAGCTGGTAAAGCTGCAGGTAAATAAAAGCTCTAACATGATCTGTTGAATGTATATTCAAACAGGGAAATGCAGACAGTATAAATTGTAAAAGTTCTTCCGGCAGAATCGGAAGATTTAAATAGAAAGAAATGAAGACAAATAATAAAACAGTCAGAAGACAAAAAATACGCTACTCTATTCGTAAGAAGGTAGCTGGTGTTTCTGAAAAACCACGCTTATGTGTTTTTCGCAGCAATTCTGATATTTATGTTCAGTTAATTGATGATGTTAATGGAAAAACACTTGTTTCTGCATCATCAAAAGATAAAGATATTAAAGCACAAAAGGGAACAAAAGTTGAATTAAGCAAACTGGTTGGTACAGCTATTGCCCGCAAAGCTTCTGAATTGGGTATTGCAAATGTTGTTTTTGATCGTGGTGGTTTTTTATATCACGGCCGTGTTAAAGCAGTTGCTGATGGTGCCCGTGAAGGTGGTTTAAATTTCTAATCAATCGTAAACATTTAATAAAGTATAAATGTCGAAAGTAATTACAAACAAAGTAAAAGCAGGTGACCTTGAACTGAAAGAAAAAGTAGTTTCAATCAACCGTGTTGTAAAAACAACAAAAGGTGGTCGTGCTTTCAGTTTCTCCGCACTTGTTGTTGTAGGAAATGGAAATGGTGTTGTTGGTCATGGTTTAGGTAAAGCTAAAGAAGTACAGCAGGCTATTGCAAAAGGAATTGAAGATGCTAAGAAAAATCTGATTAAAGTTCCGGTAATGAAAGGAACTATTCCACATGATCAGTTGGCAAAAGAAGGTGCTGCAAAAGTACTTATTAAGCCTGCTGCACATGGTACTGGTGTAATTGCCGGAGGCAGCATGCGTGCTGTATTGGAAAGTGTTGGAGTTACTGACGTATTAGCAAAGTCTTTAGGTTCTGCTAATCCTCATAACGTTGTAAAAGCAACTTTTAAGGCTTTGGCAATGTTGCGTGAGCCCATCAATGTTTCTAAAACACGTAACCTGGCTTTAAAGAAAGTATTTAACGGATAAGAAAATACGTTTAACGTTTCAAGTTGAAGGTTGTACGTTTTTGATACCCTAAACTTTAAACCTTCAAACCTTAAACTGAATTTCAAATGAAAAAGATAAAAATAACATTAGTAAAAAGCCCAATAGACAGACCGGAGCGTCAAAAGCAAACGCTGAAGGCATTGGGTTTGAATAAGACAAATTCTACCAATGAAGTAGTTGGTACTCCTCAAATATTAGGTATGATTCAAAAAGTGAATCATTTACTTAAGGTTGAAGAAGTTGCATAAACAAAATTTTTAAAAGCGAGCTCCGAATGCTTTTGGAGCGTAAGTACAAAATAAAAGCAAATGAAACTGCATAATTTAAAACCTGCTGAAGGTTCAACTCACAAGGAAAAGCGTATTGGTCGTGGTGAAGCATCTGGTAAAGGTGGTACATCAACAAAAGGTAACAAAGGTGGCCAGAGCCGTACCGGTTATAAAAGTAAAATGGCTCATGAAGGTGGTCAGATGCCAATTCAACGTCGTATTCCAAAGCGTGGATTTAAAAATCCGGATCGTATAGAATATCGTGTATTTAACCTGGGACAGGTTGACCAGATTGTTGAAAAATATGGTTTCACAGAGTTCTCAGTTGAAAACCTCTATGTTAATGGATTGATTAGCCGTACAGATAGAGTGAAAATTCTTGGGAATGGCGAATTAAAATCAAAACTGAGCTTCAAAATAAATGCATCGAGCGATAAAGCAAAGGCAGCTATTGAAGCAGCTGGTGGTACTGTTGAAATAGTAAAGTAATTTTAACGATATTTGCCCGACGCATGAAATTGCGTCTTTTTTCTTTATAGCATTTTATAAAAAAGAATTTTACAAGTGAAAAAACTCATAAAAACCCTTAAGAATATCTGGAGCATTGAAGAGTTGAAAGGTAAAATTGTTTACACTCTTTTATTGTTACTGGTATATCGTATAGGTTCTCATATTGTTTTGCCTGGTATCGATCCGGCAGGGCTTGGTAAACTAAATGAAAAAGCTCAAGGTGGTATTCTTGGAATTTTTGATTCATTTGCAGGAGGTGCATTTTCTACAGCATCCATTTTTGCATTAGGCATTATGCCTTATATCTCTGCTTCAATCTTTATGCAATTGATGAGCATTCTTGTTCCTCAATTTCAAAAAATGCAGAAAGAAGGTGAGAGCGGAAGGAAAAAAATTAATCAGTGGACCAGATACCTCACTGTTATTGTTACTTTTTTTCAGGCAAGTGCTTATGTAACTTTCTTAAAGAGCGGTGATGTGGCAGGCGGTGCTATTTTACCCGGCTATCTTAGTTTCTTCTGGCTATCTACAACAATTGTTTTAACTGCGGGTACTTTATTTGTAATGTGGTTAGGTGAGCGTATAACTGACAAAGGATTAGGCAACGGTACTTCTATCATTATCATGATTGGTATCCTTGCACGTCTCCCGGCATCATTAGCTGCTGAGTTTGATTCTAAAATGAACACTGGTGGCGGAGGATTGCTTACATTTATGATTGAAATTGCTATTTTAATTGCAATTATTATGGGATTAATTGTACTTGTACAAGGAGTTCGGAAAATTGCAATTAATTATGCGAAACAAATAGTTGGTAACAGACAATTTGGTGGAGCCCGTCAATTTTTGCCAATAAAAGTAAATAGCTCTGGTGTTATGCCAATCATCTTTGCTCAGGCAATTATGTTTTTACCAACCTTACTTACTGGCTTTAATGCAACGAAAGGAATAGCCGTTACGCTTAGTGATCATGGTAATGTTTTATACATGGTCATTTATTCAATACTGGTAATTGGATTTACATTCCTCTATACTGCATTAATATTTAATCCAAAGCAAATTGCTGATAATCTGAAACAGAATAATGGCTTTATTCCTGGTGTTAAGCCCGGACAACCAACTGCAGATTATATTGGCTCTATCATGGATAAAATAACTTTACCCGGAGCGATATTTCTGGCTATTGTTGGTATTCTTCCTGGTATAGCAAAAAATCTTGGTGTAAACAGTGGGTTCTCAACCTTCTTTGGTGGAACTTCTCTGTTAATTATGGTTGGTGTTGTTTTAGATACATTACAGCAAATTGAAACACATTTGTTAATGAGACAATATGATGGTTTAATGAAAGGTGGAAAAATTCAGGGACGGCAAACAGTTTCATCATCTGCTATTTAATAAAAACTTTGAAATATATTTAAACCCTGGCAAAGCAAGCCGGGGTTTTTTTAATAAAAAAAATTATGATTCACTATCGCACACCAGTTGAAATTGAATTGATTCGGAAAAGTGCTTTAATGGTTGGAGATGCTTTGGCCGAAGCTGCAAAAATGTTGAAACCCGGCATTACCACGATACAGGTAGATTCGAGAATAGAACAATTTATACGGGATAATGGAGGATTTCCTTCTTTTAAAAATTATCAAAACACATATCCGTTTGCTACCTGTATTTCTGTGAATGATGCAGTTGTTCACGGGTTTCCTACAAATAATGTAATTAAAGAAGGAGATATTGTTTCAGTTGATGTGGGTGTTTTCATGAATGGATATCATGGTGACAGTGCTTATACTTTCATCATTGGCAGTACAACAGATGAAATCAGAAACTTATTAAGAATTACGAAAGAATCGTTGTATAAAGGAATTGAAAAAGCAGTTCATGGAAACCGGGTTGGTGATATTTCTTTTGCCATACAGGATTATACAGAAAAACAACACGGTTATGGTGTGGTAAGAGAATTAGTAGGTCATGGTATTGGAAGAAACCTGCACGAAGATCCACAGATTCCCAATTATGGGAAGAGAGGAACAGGTGCTAAACTAAAAGAAGGTACAGTGATTGCTATTGAGCCAATGATAAACCTTGGTACCAAAGATGTTTTTCATGATGAAGATGGATGGACAATCAGAACGGCTGATGGTAAACCTTCGGCTCACTATGAGCATGATGTGTGTGTAAAGAAAGGGAAGGCAGATATCCTCTCTTCTTTTGTTGCTATTGAAGCAGCCGAGAAAGCAAATACAAACCTGGATGCTTCTTATTACTGATGCTTTCACTAAATTACACTTCTAATAAAAGTGTATGACAAGAAAATTATATTTAATGGGTGTTGCATTATGCTTCACTCATTTTCTTTTTGCACAAAGCAATGAAACATTAAAGATCAGGCAATACAGACAGGCCAATGAGCACGCAATCGTTTCTGAATTTGTTTCCTTTCTGAAGTTACCCAACATTGTTGGTGATTCAGTGGGCATTTATAAGAATGCTGCATTTATAATGGATGCAATGAATAAACGAGGAGTTACTAATGTTCAATTACTGGTGCCTGCATCAAATAAAGCGGTGCCGGCTGTTTATGGTGAAGTAATGACACCGGGTGCAACGCAAACAATTATTTTCTATGCACATTATGATGGGCAACCCGTGAATGCGTCACAATGGGCAAAAGGACTTTCTCCCTTTGAACCAAAGCTGCTTACCAATTCACTGGAACAAAACGGAACTATCATTGAATTTCCAACTGCTGACAAAGCTTTTGATGTGCAATGGAGAATTTATGGAAGAAGTGCAAGTGATGATAAGGCTGGTGTAATGGCTATTCTCAACGCTTACGATGCCATAGTAAAAACAGGAATGAAACCGACAGTAAACATTAAATTCTTTTTTGAAGGAGAAGAAGAGAAGGGTTCTGATTTTCTGCACGAAATTTTACAGCAATACAAAACTTTATTACAAAGCGATCTCTGGCTTTTTTGTGATGGACCTGTTCATCAATCGGGTAAAAAGCAAGTGGTGTTTGGTGTGCGAGGCGATGCACATGTAGAAGTAACAGTGTATGGTTCCAAACGACCACTTCACAGTGGTCATTATGGAAACTGGGCTCCAAACCCCGCTATGAAGTTGGTGCAACTATTAGCTTCAATGAAAGATAAAGACGGGTTTGTTACAATTAAGGATTTTTATGCTGATGTTATTCCATTAAGTGAAATGGAAAAAAAGGCTCTTGCAGCAATTCCTCCTGTGGATGAACAAATGAAAAAGGAATTGGGTTTTAGTAAACGGGAAATGAAGAATTATAACCTTGCACAATCAATCGGGCTTCCATCACTTAACATCAATGGAATTAACAGTGCCAATGTTGGTAAAAATGCAAGCAATGTAATACCTACAATTGCAACAGCAGTTCTTGATCTTAGACTGGTTGCAGGTAATGATTGGAAAAAACAACAACAGCGGGTAGTTGAACATATAAGAAGACAAGGATATTATATTACAACTGCAGAGCCAACGGATGTAGAGAGAAGCAAGTACGATAAAATTGCAAAGATTACATTAAGCAGTGGTTATAATGCACAGAAAACATCAATGGATCTGCCAGTTGCAAAAAAGATTATTGCTGCAGTACAATCAACAACTAAAGAGCCTGTTGTTTTAATGCCTACTGCCGGAGGGAGCCTTCCTTTATTTTTATTTGAACAA
The DNA here is from genome assembly GCA_036758725.1 of Lacibacter sp. Classification (GTDB taxonomy): domain Bacteria; phylum Bacteroidota; class Bacteroidia; order Chitinophagales; family Chitinophagaceae; genus Lacibacter. Next base: position 5,702 of record DAIOWB010000009.1, on the reverse strand, counting down.
TACCTCAATGCAAAAACAATTTCAGTTCCTATAGCAAATCATGACAATAATCAACATGCAGAAAATGAAAACATCAGGTTGTTGAATTTATGGAATGGAATAGAAACGATGGCTGCTTTAATGATGATGAAATAAGCTATACAAATGCTTGAAAACAAAGAACTAAAAACACTCATAGTCATTGGTGGTGGTGCTGCCGGTTTCTTTTGTGCAGTAAATGCAGCAAGATTAAATCCAACATTACAGGTCATATTATTAGAAAAATCTAACAAACTCTTATCCAAAGTAAAAGTAAGTGGAGGAGGGCGTTGTAATGTTACACATGCCTGTTTTGATATTAAGGAAATGAGTAAACACTATCCGAGAGGCGAACATTTTGTACGTAAAGCATTTCATCAGTTTTTTACAACTGATACCATTGAATGGTTTGAACAAAGAGGAGTAAAACTAAAAGCCGAAGCTGATGGAAGAATGTTTCCGGTTACCAATTCATCTCAAACTATTATTGATTGTTTATTAAATGAAGCAACTAAATACGGAGTTGAAATTTTATTGAACAGAGAAGTGAAAGAATTGAAAACGGAAAATGAAAAGTGGAAAATTATTTTAAATACTACGGAAGAACTTTTTGCTGATTTTATTTGTATTGCAAGTGGAGGTTTTCCAAAACTTCATCAATTTGAATGGCTTAAAGAAACAGGTCATTCAATCATTGAGCCGGTACCATCGCTCTTTACATTTAATATTCCAAATCACCCCATTACCAAATTGATGGGTGTGGTAGTGCCGGAGGCAAGTATAAAAATAAAATCAACGAAATTAAAAAATACGGGTCCTTTACTTATAACACATTGGGGAATGAGCGGACCTTGTGTGTTGAAATTATCAGCATGGGGTGCAAGGGAATTACAGCAGCTGAATTATGATTTCATCATTTCTGTGAATTGGTTAAAGGATAAAAATGAACAAGAGATAAAAAATGAATTTCAGTTTATCCGAACAAAAAACGGATCTCAAAAAATCATCAACAATAATTTATTTCATCTGCCAAACAGGTTATGGCAATTTTTAATGACCGAAGCAGGTATTAAAGATGAGTGGAGATGGGCCGATCTTCCATCAAAAGAGCAAAACAGGTTAACTCAGCTTTTAACTAACCATGAGTTTCATGTAAAAGGCAAAACAACATTTAAAGAAGAGTTTGTAACGGCTGGTGGGGTTGATTTAAAAGAAGTAGATGCCAATACCATGCAAAGTAAATTAAAGCCACATTTGTTTTTTGCAGGTGAAATACTGGATGTAGATGGTATAACCGGTGGTTTTAATTTTCAACATGCATGGACAAGTGGATTTATTGCCGGTAAAACGATTGCAACTTTAAGTTAGAAACGCTGATGATGCAGATTATATCGGATGGTAACGAATAGAGTCTAAGAAAAGATTGTGTGAGAAAATAATCAGCTTTGATTCGCAAAAATTCGTGTCATCCGTGTTTCTATTACTAACTTTAAACAAATCAATCACCATGTCTTCATCACGCAGAAATTTCATAAGAAATCTCACAGCCACTACTGGTGCTTTAACTTTCCTGCCATTTACCAATCCTTTATTTGCAAAAGAAGCAGAAAAAAAACAACAGCAATTTCAT
>DAIOWB010000009.1:0-3954 GCA_036758725.1 Lacibacter sp. | reverse complement strand
GGTTGTGATGCAGAAGAACTGGCTATTAACCGTAATGCAACTGAAGGATTAAATACAGTCATTTTTGGTTTGAATTTAAAAGCTGGCGATGAAATTGTTTTAACCAAGCAGGATTATCCCAACATGATTAATGCATGGAAGCAAAGGGAAAAAAGAGATGGAATAAAACTGGTATGGCTGAATTTAAATTTGCCTGAAGAAAAAGAGGATGTACTTGTTCAGCAATATGTAAATGCATTTACTTCAAAAACAAAAGTGGTGCATGTAACTCATCTTATAAACTGGACCGGGCAAATTCTGCCAATAAGAAAAATTGCAGATGAAGCACATAAGCGTGGTATAGAAGTGATTGGTGACGGGGCGCATACATTTGCTCATACTGATTTTAAAATTCCTGATTTGGGTTGCGATTATTTTGCCACATCACTTCATAAATGGTTGTGTGCTCCTTTTGGCAGTGGATTGCTTTGGATAAAAAAAGAAAAAATAAAAAATGTATGGGCATTGTTAAGTAACAATGAACCCGATGGAACTGATATCAGAAAATTTGAATCTTTAGGTACAAGATCATTTGCAAGTGAAATGGCTATCGGTAATGCAGTTGACTTTCAGAATGTGATTGGTTCAAAAAGAAAAGAAGAAAGGCTTCGTTTTTTAACAGATTACTGGATCAACAAAGTAAGTGATTTAAAGAAAGTATCTTTTCTTCAACCAAAAAATAAACAGTTTTATTGTGCCATTTCAAGTCTTGTTGTAGAAGGTATGAAACCGGAAGAAGTTGCTTCTGTGCTTCATTCAAAATATAAAATTCATACAGTTGGAATTAATTGGGAAAATATACATGGAGTACGTATTACACCACATGTATACACCTCTTTGAAAGATCTTGACCGTTTAGTTACCGCTGTGAGGCATATTGCTCAATAAGAAGTGCAACTGTTTGGATTGAAATATAGTCTTACTGTATATTAAATGAATTTCGATTATATGAAAAAACTGTTTTTTATTTCTGCATTTTTAATGCTTACTGTTTTAAGCTTTTCACAAGGCAAAGGGAAGTCAAAAGCAAAAGCCAATTCTAAAGCACAAACTACAGTACCTCCGCCACAGGGAAACCCTGGCAAACTGCCAGAAGTAAAGGAAAAGCCCCAGGTATATCAACAAAACGATTCAACTAAAAATCCAAAAGGTCAAAAGGATAAAGGAGAAGGGAAAGAAAAAAATAAAAAGAGATCTAATGGGAAAGATTCTTCTGGCTATGATAATTCCAATAAAGAAAACTGGAATAAGGACAAAAAACAACATGAAGGCGAACATGAAGATGGAGAAGATGATAAAAGAGGTAAAGAGAAAGTAAAGAATAAAAACAGAGATGAAAATAAAGAAGCTGATGATGATCACGACTCTGATGAAAATCATTCTAAAGACAAATGGAAGGAAAAAAATAAAGAGAATGGAAATGGCAACAGCAAAGTGCGTACTAATATTCCAACACAAGTAAGAAATTCATTTAATGCAGATTATCCTAATGCAAGCGATGCAGTTTGGACAAAGCAACAAGGTGACTGGACAGTGAACTTCCGTAACTATGCTTATAGGTCTACAGCTACTTATCACAGCAATGGTGAACGTGTAGATACTCGTACAAGCATGCCATCACAACAGGCACCGGCACCTGTACTTGGTGAAATTCAAAAACGTTTTCCTCAGGCTAATCCAAAAGACATTATTAAAATTGAAAAACCAAAGAACCCCAATTTATTTCAGGTAATGATTAATGAGGGTGGGAAAATAAAAGCCATATTGTTTGATGAAAAGGGCAAACTGGTTTCGGAACAATAAAAAATATTTAATTGAATGCCGCACTGAAAAGTGCGGCATTTTAATTTTTACAACTTCCATGTAAGTTTATACGCAGCACCTGTTTCACATCAATAATTTCCATTATATTGCCTGCCTATCAATGAAACTGTAAGAGGATGTATATACTCGTAAAGTTAATTACACGATTCAGTATGTGGATTTTTTGCAAACGGCTTGGTTTTTATAACCGGGAAGTTGAGAGAATTAAAACACCTATGATTCTTGGTTGCAATCATCCAAACTCTTTTTTAGATGCCATGATCATTGGGGCCTTAATGGACCAACGGGTACATTTTATAACCCGCAGCGATGTATTTAAAAAAGCATGGATCAGGGCCATATTACGTTCTGTAAATATGATTCCAATCTATCGTATCCGTGACGGGAAACATAATATGAGTAAAAATGATGCAACGTTTGAAGAAACCAGAAAGATTTTAATGAAAGGAGAAGATGTGCTCATTTTTGTTGAGGGTTTTTGCAGTGCTTCTCATATTTTACAAATGCCGTTAAAAAAAGGAGCACCAAGAATGTTAATGCAGGCATGGGATGATGGACTGGATGTTAAGTTAGTTCCTGTATGGATTCGTTATAGCTCTTTATCTGCTTTTCCAAAAGAAGTGGATATTCATTATGGAAAACCTTTTGGAAAAGAAATTGTGAATATGAATGAAGAAGCGGGTATTAAGATGCTGGCAATTAATAAGGAAACAGAAACACAATTGAAGTTTTTAAGTGAAGTGCAAAATTCCAAACCAAAGGCAATCAATAAAACACTTTTATTTATACCTGCAATGTTGGGTTTTATTTCACATGTACTTTATTATATTCTATTGCAGAAAATAGCTTTTAAGTTAAAAGGAACCATTCATTACGATAGTATTTTATTTTGTTTGCTTGGGTTTTTATACCCTTTCTATTTATTATTGATTGGTGTTTTACTGAATTATTTTGTTGGGTTTTGGTGGGCAATGGCAGCATTTATTTTACTTCCTGTTTTTGCAAAAGCATATACTTTGTGGAAGTGATTATTAATTATTTAAAGATTATACATGTTTAAAAGCAGTAAAGTTATTGCTCTCTTACAAATAGGGTTTTTCATTGCCATGATTACAGTTAATGCAATGGCTAATGCTATACCCATCAATGGTTATAACACAGGCGAAATAAGCAGTATGTATCCTAATTTGTTTGTACCTGCAGGTTTTACTTTTGGTATTTGGGGAGTTATTTATTTTTTATTGTTGATTTATGTTTCATACAGTTCTCAATTGCTTTGGAAACATAAAGAACAAACTGCAGCATTTAAAGCAGCAAATCATATAGCTCCGTTATTTATACTTTCATGTACATTAAATGCAATATGGATTGTAAACTGGCATTATTTGTATATCTATTTATCGCTCTTTATCATGTTAATGTTACTTAAAACGCTTGTAAGTATTACAAATCAGTTTGAGACATTTAAAAAGGAACTAAGCATAACACAACAATTTATTTTAGTAACACCCTTTACTGTTTACCTGGCATGGATATGTGTGGCTACTATTGCCAATACAACTGCTTTACTGGTAAGTATTCATTGGAATGGATTTCATATAGCTCCCTGGATTTGGAGTTGCGGTATGATTGTAATTGCATGTTTACTTGCAGCAGTATATACTCTTACAAGAGGTGCAGTTGCCTTTGCACTTGTAATTGCATGGGCTTTGTTTGGAATTTATAAAGGACAGTTGGCTACCACTACTGTTTCTACTACTGCAATTGCCGGAGTAGTTTTTTGTATTTTATTAGCTATAATTGGAAGTTTAAAAATTAAAAAACAAGTTGTTTAATTTTTAATGATTTAAATGAAATGTGTTGATTTGAATGGAAGAATGTTTTATACTTATCATCCTTTTTTATAAAGCATATACAAATAAAGCTCTTCAACTTTTTTTCTTGCCCAGGGCGTTTTACGCAAAAAAGTTAAGCTTGATTTAATACTGGGATTATTTTTAAAACAATTGATGTTGATCATCATGGCCATTTCTTCCCAGCCATAATGGGCTACGAGTTCATTTAAAATCATTTCCAATGTTTTGCCGTGCA
>DAIOWB010000008.1:24387-25910 GCA_036758725.1 Lacibacter sp. | reverse complement strand
AAAGAGCCCAACAATTACGTAAAGGTCGGAAAAAAGAATGTACAAGACGCGCACGAAGCAATTCGTCCGTCATATTCAAATAAAACGCCGGAAAGCATCAAGAAATACCTAACGCCAGAGCAGTATAAGTTATATAAAAATATATAAGCAAGACTGCTCTTTTTATGTATAATAAGAATATGCTGGAGTTATTATTATCAGCTGATTAATAAGAAGAAAAATACTTGAGATGGAGGAAATATAAATGAATGAGAAAAGAAATGGCAATTACATTCTAATCAGTCTTTAATCACTATTACAAATGTGCAAAATCCCTCTCATAATTTCCTTTAATACGTTCAATTGGTGGATTGAAATACCCAAACTTCAGATCAGGAAATTCTTCTCTAATTAAATTCATGAATTGTTTCACTCCCAATATTTCTCCTGTTTCTGTAACGCCAATTTTTCCCAGGTACCAATCAGGATCAATATTAAAATTGCGCCATTGTATCATGTTTAATCCGGTTTCTTTTATCAATTTACACAATGCTTCAAACTCTTCAACTGTATCTGTCATACCGGGAAAAACAAAATAGTTGATGCTTGTCCAGCCACCAAAACTGTTAACCACTTTTAAGCTTTCAACAATATCTTCAAACATATAATTGTTAGGACGATAGTATGCTTCATAAATATTTTTTCTTGCACTGTTTGTACTTACCCGTATAGAATTTAAACCGGCTTCGCATAATACTTTTACAGCATCAGGCATTGAACCATTGGTATTGATATTGATGCTACCTTTTTTTGTATGTTTTCTTATTTCAATAATGGCATCTCTCATGGTTTCCCACATCAGCAATGGTTCACCTTCACAACCCTGGCCAAATGAAACAATCGGGAAGGGAGCTGTTTCTAAATGCGGAACTGTAAACTCAACTATTTCTTCAGCGGTTGGTTTAAATGTTAAACGATCTTGCGGACTTTGAATATGTTCTTCCTGTGGCTGAAATGAAATACAACCAATGCAATTAGCATTACATGCAGGTGAAACAGGAATGGGGCATTCCCAACGGCCTAAAGCAAAATTTCTTGCAGCGGGGCAATTGTATGTTTGGCAGCAATTCTCCATTAAATGTTTTACCAATCTGTTATTGGGATATGCTTTTAATAAACGTTCTGTGCCTTCCTGAATTTTTTCATCATCATAACCAACACTTTCCTGCCTGATGTCTTGTTCAGTACGTTCAGCTGTTACATAAAAATTATTATCCTGCCATCCAACAGCGGTATAACAAAAGAGTGGAAGCGTTTCTGCATTAGGTTCACTTTCAAAAGCAGCAATAAATAAACTGGTGTGTGCCGGAGGAATAAATGCAGCTACGGCCCAGCCTTTTTCACACAAACGCATTTCACCGGTTTGTACATCTATTCCAATTCCCCTGCGATCGGGTAATTCATATAAATTGCCTCCATCGGGTAATTCAATCCAATCTTCTAAAGGAACTGGAAAAGCATCCCAGCCTTCACGGCCAATGGCA
>DAIOWB010000008.1:0-24287 GCA_036758725.1 Lacibacter sp. | reverse complement strand
GTATTGCCTGCAAAATTCGTGAATTTGTTCCAGTTCTTCGAAAGCAATTGCTTTTTGAAACTCAAAATGGATATTTTTTTGCTTTTGGGTTTGAATACTGATGCTGTGTGGAAGGGCTTTAAGGTCCTTTATCTGTTCCCATTCAATTTCCTTGTCTTTTGGAAATCCGGAGATGGTAACACCCAAATGATGCACTGAAACGCTTTCTTTCTGAATTATTTTCAGTTCAAAATGGAAAACATAATAATACATAGCTGTAGTAAGTAGTAGCAACGAAGCATTCAGCCATGAACTGTCAAATAAAGCCAGAATGGACAAGCCTCCAAAAACGATCACTTCAATTAAACGAAAAGTTGCATTGAGTCGGGTAGATTCTTCTGAAAAACGTTTTATAAATGCAATGGTCATTACATCTAAACCAATAACCAGTTCGCAAAAAGCAGTAATTGAATTACCTGATTTGTATTCATAATAAGCAACTGTAAGAAAAACGAGACCGGCAAAGAAATGCAGAAGTGCACTGTATTTTTTTAGATTACTATAAGCAGGGTGCACAATGGAAACTGAAAGTGGAGTAGCCATAGCAGCAGGTTTTAAGCTTTAGATGCAGTATTAAAAAAAATCCACATTGATATCCTGATTATTTTCAAAAGGTATTAAACTTACACCTGCAGAATGGATACAACTATACTTTTACTCATCCGATTTATTCTTCAAACTCATCAATAATGAATAGGCACCTTTACTTACAAAAATATTTTGTTTTGTATTTTCGTCTGGAATGATTTCTATGTATCCGTTTTCTGTAATACCCGTCTGTACTTCTATCATCTCAAACCGGTTTTCTGATTTTTTTATAAATACATACTCTTTATTTTCAAACCGAACAACAGCTTCTTCAGGAAGGGTAAGCGATTCTTTATTGCTGATTTCAATTTCAGCGTTCATATAAGTACCAGGGATAAGAGTTTTGTCGTACTTATCAAAATGGCAATGTACTTCTGTGTTTCTATCGGCTGTAAGATTTTTTCCGATGAGTAAAATTTCACAATTGTGCTTTTCCTGCAGATCATTGTTGGTATAAGCAATCAGTTTCTGACCAATAAACAATTTATTCACATCTTTTTCAAACACTTTTAATGCAAGATGAATATCTGTAGGATTGATGAGTTCAAACAATACCTCAGTAGGGGCAACATATTTACCTATGTTCACATTAACTTTTGAAACAAAACCATCAATAGGGGAAAGAACACGTATACTTCTTGTAATTGTATTTTCATCAAGATGATTGAGATTGATGCCAACGAGTTTTAATTTTTCTGCAAGGGCACTGATCAACACTTTCTGGCTTTTGTAATCAGCTTCTGCCTGTTGATAAATTTTGTCACTGCTTGCCTTAGATTCATTCAGTTCTTTCTGACGTATGTATTCATTCTCCAGGAAACTGATTTTTGCTTTAGCGGTAAGATAATCCTGTTGCAACTGTATGTACTGCTGATCTTCAATTGTTGCAATTACTTCTCCTTTGTTTACATGCATACCGGGGAGTAATTTGGTTGTTTTGAGATAGCCACCCAACGGAACACTGATAGAAACAATATTTTGAGGTGGTACATCAATTCTTCCATTGAGTTTAAGTTTGGAAGTCATTTGTTTTTGCTGAAGCTGCATTGTTTCAATACCTGCATTTTTTAGTTGTGAGGGTGTTAAGGTTACAATGTTTTCGTCAGCAACTTCTGCTTCATTTTCAGCATTTTTATTTTTACTTCCGCATGACTGTAACAGAATAAGTGTTACAAATAAAAAAATATTTATTTTCATTCTCATAAATTTAATTATTGCTGTAATAGTTTAATTGGATAATACTGCTGTTCAGGTTTTTTATTGCATCGAGATAATCGTTCTTTATGGCAGTTGCCTGGTTAATGAGCATATACCACTCAATAAAATTGATCAGTCCGCTGTTAAATTGTTTGTTGGCAGTTATAATAATCAGCTCAGCATTCTTTAATCCGGTTGACTCAAAATAAAGTACAGCTTCCTTGTGTTTGTTATATTGTAATAATGCAGCAGAGTACTCTTTTTGCAACAACTGGATTCCATGGTCATAATTATTCTGTATGATCTGTTTTGAAAATTTCACATTGCTGATCTTTGTTTTTTGTGCTTTTGCAAATACAGGAACACCAACTCCTACCTGTACAGATTGAAACCTGTATGATTTGCTGTAGTACTTGTCATCAGATCCGATACCAGTTATACTGCTGCTGAAAATCCCTAATGACAGGTCGGGCAGCAATTTCGACTTTTCAAAACTGATCATTGCGTCTGCAACCTTTTGCTGATGCTGCAATACAACAACAGATGGATGTTGCAGTATTTCAAACGGTGTAGTTTGATATTCAAGTTTAATTTCTTTTGCTGAAACCAAATAAGTGGCAGAGCTGTTAATTAATAATTGAAATTGCAGTTGCAGTAATTCCATGTCGCTTTTCAATTCACTGCGTTGTAAACGGATATGTCCCAATTGTGTTTCTGCAGTAGCTTTCTCCAGGATATTACTTTCCCCTTTTTGTAAACGTAACTCAGTTAATTTGTAAAATGAAGTGTAAAGACTATCTATATAACTGAGAAGTTTTTCTTTTTGCTGCATGTACAATAACTGATAAAACACGGTTGTTACTTGTCTTTTCAAATCCTTTTCTTTTACAGCAACTTCTAAAACACTGGTTTTCCATTCTTCTGTTAATAATGCTCTTTGTGTTGTATAAACTTTGGGGAAATTTATAGATTGTGATATGCCAAACTTTGTATCGGTATATATGCTGTTAAACTGACCAATTTCTGCAGTAATATTTGTTTGAGGTACAAGGGATGCTGTTCCAATTAGTAATTTCCTGTATGCTGCAAGCAGCTTCTCATTTTTTACCTGTAAATTATTTTTTATAGCTGTATCAATGGAAGCTTGCAGGGTAATAGGTATTTGAGCATTGATTGAATTGAGTGAAACAAAGAATAACAATACGATAGTAATAACCTGTTTTTTATTTTTCATGTTTATCCCTTTTTCAAAAACCATGTATAAAACCGGTAAAACAAAAAGTGTAAGAAAAGTGGCTATGAGTAATCCGCCGATAACAACAGTTGCCAGAGGTCGCTGCACTTCAGCTCCTGCTCCGTTACTTACAGCCATTGGTAAAAATCCAAGAGATGCTACAAGTGCAGTCATCAATACCGGGCGAAGCCTGATCTTGGTTCCCATCAATACAATACGTTTTAAGTCATGCATACCTTCATTTCTCAACCGGTTAAATTCTGCTATCAAAACAATGCCATTTAATACTGCTACACCAAACAAAGCAATAAATCCAATACCTGCACTTATACTAAAAGGCATACCTCGTAAAGCAAGAAAAAGAATACCACCAATTGCCGATAACGGTATAGCAGAAAAAATAAGCAAACCCAGTTTCACTGATTTAAATGCAAAATATAACAACAGAAAGATCAGTAATAAAGAAACTGGTACAGCAATCATTAACCTTTTTTTTGCTTCATTTAAATTTTCAAATGCACCACCATATGTAACATAGTACCCTGCTGGCAGGTTAAGTTGTTGTTCTGATTTTTTCTGTAACTCATTAACAATGCTTTGAACATCTCTTCCTCGTACATTAAACCCAACAACAATTCTACGCTTGGCATCTTCTCTTTGTATTTGATTTGGGCCTTCTTTTATTTCCACGTTTGCCAATAGTGATAAGGGAACCTGGCTGCCACCCGGTGTTGGGATTAATAAGTTTTGAATGTCTTTGATGTCTTTTTTCTTTTCGCCTTTCAAACGCACAACAATATCAAAACGTTTTTCATCTTCAAACAACATTCCGCTTGTTTGTCCGGCCAATGCCGAATTAATAACACGGTTAATATCTTCAATATTCAGATTGTATTGTGCAATTGTATTGCGATTAAAGTTGATCAGAATCTGTGGCAACCCATTTACAGTTTCAACATATAAATTTTTTGCTCCTTCAACAGTGTTAATGATTTTCCCCAGCTTTTTACTGTAGTGTGTAAGAGTATCAAGATTTTCACCAAATATTTTACAAACCACATCCTGCCTGGCACCCGTCATCAATTCATTGAAACGCATTTGTACGGGATATTGAAATCCAGCAGTAATACCTGGAAAATCCTGTATAGCTTTTCCCATTTTCTCTGCCAGTTCATCAAAACTTTTGGCCGATGTCCATTCTTTTTTATCTTTTAATATCACCATCATATCACTTGCTTCAATAGGCATGGGGTCGGTAGGTACTTCTCCACTTCCAATCTTGGTAACTATTTTCTCTACTTCAGGAAATCTTGATTTAAGAATATGCGCCACTTTTTGAGTATTATCTATAGTTGTTTGGAGATTACTTCCGGTTAATACACGTGTATCAACAGCAAAATCACCTTCTTCCAGTGCAGGAATAAATTCACCACCCAACGAACGAAGTATAATTAAAGAAACTATAAACAATGCAACAGCAGTAGCCAGAATTGTTTTGGGAAAGGCCAGTATTTTTGATAATGAGGATTGATAAAATTTCTCAACACTGAACATGAATTTATCAGATAAGTTATGTTCATGCCTTATCTTTTTACTTAAGAATAAAGCACTCATCATAGGAATATATGTAAGCGATAAAATAAATGCACCCAACAAAGCAAATGCAACGGTTTGTGCCATGGGTTTAAACATTTTTCCTTCAATACCCTGCAAGGTTAAGATGGGCAGATATACAACAAGGATAATAATTTGCCCAAAAACAGCACTGTTCATCATTCTACGGGCTGACAGATTTACTTCTGTATCCATTTGTTCCTGAGTAAGCCGGTTGATATGATTGAATTTTTTACTGTGTGATAGTTGATGCATTACCGCTTCAACAATAATAACCGCACCATCTACAATTAAACCAAAATCCAATGCTCCTAAACTCATGAGGTTTCCGCTTACTCCAAATAAATTCATCATAATGATGGCAAATAACATAGCAAGCGGTATTACAGAAGCAACTAAAATTCCGGCTCTGAAATTTCCCAGAAACAATACCAGTACAAATACTACAATCAATGCACCTTCCAGCAAATTGGTTTTAACAGTGCTAATAGCATTGCTAACCATTTTTGTACGATCAAGAAATGGTTCTATCATCACACCTACGGGTAATGTTTTCTCGATCTGAACAATTCGTTCTTTAATATTTTTAATTACTTCACTGCTGTTGGCACCTTTGAGCATCATCACCACAGCACCTGCAACTTCACCTTCATCATTATAACACATAGCACCATATCTGGTTGCGTAACCAATTTTAACTTCTGCTACATCCCTTATGAAAAGAGGAGTGCCACCACTCATTGTTTTCACCGAAATATTTTGAATATCTTCTATACTGCCCACTAATCCTTCGCTACGGATATATAGAACTGTAGACGCTTTTTCAATGTAAGCACCACCTGTGTTCTGATTATTTTTTTCCAATGCTGCAAAAACATCATTAATAGTGATGTTATAGGAATAAAGTTTTTCAGCATCTATTTCAATACTGAATTGCTTCAGTTTGCCACCAAAACTGCTAACCTCTGCAACTCCTTTTACACCTATTAATTGCCGCCGAACTATCCAGTCCTGGATGGTTCTCAACTCTGTTTCATCATACTTATTTTCATATCCTTTTTTAGGACGTATAACATATTGATAAATTTCACCCAGCCCTGTTGTTACAGGACCAAGTTCAGGAATTCCTATACTTGCGGGAATAATTGATTGTAGTTTTTGAAGTCGCTCAGAAACCTGTTGCCTTGCCTGGTATAAATCAACAGCATCATCAAAAACAATGGTAACAAGCGATAATCCAAAACGTGAAAAACTTCTGATTTCTTTGAGGCCGGGGATATTGTTATTTACCTGTTCAATAGGAAATGTAACAAAACGTTCTATATCCGTTGCACCAAAAGATGGGGCAACGGTTATAACCTGTACCTGGTTATCTGTAATATCGGGCACGGCATCTATAGGAAGTTTTGTTGTTTGATAGGCACCGTAACTAATAAGACCAATAATAAAAAGGCCAATGATGAGTTTATTCTTTACTGAGAACTGTATAATTGAATTGAGCATAAACAGAAAGATTTCGGTTTCATTAAAAAGTATATCGCTGCACTTTTAAGAAAGAACAACCCGTGAACTTTTAAATTATATTACTCTGTTAAAACACTGAAAGGTATCAGCAAAGTCTGGGTGGCTGCCAGATAGAGGAGAGGTAAACTGTATTCACAAAATCTTCAGTAGAAACAAAATGAGTTATTGTTTCCTTATAAAATGATTTTGTATAGATTGTATAAAAAGTTGATGGTATAAAAGCGTTTAATACATAACCCGAACAACAATCATGCGATTTAAAAGGTAACTGCTTATCATTGCCATGATCTGTATTAACGACATTTTCTTTTTGATAATGCAAAACCAGGAACTGCCATAAAGTTAAATCTTTAATTTGCCCTTTATGTTCTGCATAATGGTGAATAAGCATGGGTAACTTCAGAAACTGAGATAATTCAGTTGCAGAAATAAGATAAACTCCTAAGAAGAATATGCAGATCGTTTTTTTCAACAATTCAAATGTAATTAATAATTGTAAAAAAAGTTACACGGTCAGGCCTTCGCAAACTTTTCCCTGCAAAAGGCATTAATTTCATCCATTTGTAATTCGCTCAATACAATTCCGGTTTCGTATTGGATGAATTGATTTTGTTTGGTATTAATGGAAACAAAATCATTTTTAATAAGCATATTATCAACATCTTTCCATTCAATGAGTTTTTCTTTGAAATTATTAGGGGTGTAAATTCCTTTATCATCAATACGAATGATATAATCAGAAAATATTTTTCGCTCAGTATAAAATAAAAGAAACATGCCAATACCTGCCACAATTTGAAGCATGCCCATAAAACTCAGGTTCATTCCAAAAAAGTAAGTGGCAGCGTAAAATAGAATGGCTGCTTCGGCTAACCTGAAAAAACTATTGGTGGCACCATGGTTTGGAAATAATTTTTTACCAAACAAAGCAAATAATATAGCGAGGATTGCACCGGCTATTTGAATAATTATAAATAAAAGATTTGGAGTGGGTTGTTTAAAATCGCCCCAGGCATTTGCAATCATTAAGAAACCGGCAAGTAAGTGTAATAAACGGGCAGCTCTTTTTTGCTTTTCAAATGGTTCAAAAAAAATGGGAATAGTATATGTTGCCATGGTGAGTTAAAGATACAAACTAAACACATTTACAAAAAAGACACTTCAAATGAAATGTTGTTTAAATAATGTTTGCCAGAAATAAATTCATATGTTTATGATTGCAGTACTTTTTTATTCAGGATTACTTGCCAGCATCAGGTTGCATAATTTATATAAAACTCTTGCTCCTACATTTTCATCCCATTCATTTGTACTGATGCCAACCTCACACAAATCAAATCCGATCAGTTTTCTACCACTGCTTAAAATTCTTCTTAATAAATAAAACACCTGCTCTATTTCAAGGCCGCCCATTACAGGAGTTCCTGTGTTAGGACATAGTTTTCGATCTAATCCGTCAATATCAAAACTGAGGTAAACATTTTGAGGTAACTGATTTACTATTTCATCAGCAATCTGTTTCCACAGTTCGCCATCTAATTGTCTTTCTTTAAGATTACGATCAAAATAAGTAACAATTCTGTTTTTGCTGTTGCAAACAATGTCCCATTCACTATCGCCATAATCACGAATGCCAACCTGTACCAGTTTTGTAAGTTGTGGAACTTCATTTAACGCATTATACATAATTGAGGCATGTGAATATTTAAAGCCTTCATACGATTCTCTTAAATCAAGATGAGCATCAATTTGAAGAAGACCAAACTCACCATGTTTTTCAGCTATAGCTTTAAAAAAGCCAAGAGGTGTGCTGTGATCGCCACCCAACAATGCAACCAGCTTTCCTTTGCTGATTAACTCTTTTGTTTGTTCATACACCCAATTATTGAGGAATAAACTTCCTTCATTCACTTCTTTGAGTGTTTTACACATGAACTTATTATTTTCAACTATTTCCCCCTGTGAAATATAGTTGATGTAGAGTTCTGCTTCTTTGCGCAGGTAATCACTTTTTAATAACACTTTACGATCATGCTCTCTCATATAAACACCACGACGCCATGCATCCCTGTTATCATTATCAAATAAATCAACCTGTAAACTTGCTTTAAAAATATGTTCAGGTGCACGGGCAGTTCCTGATTTATAACTTACTGTTACTTCCCATGGAACGGTAAGGATTACAAGCTGAGCTTCTTCTTCAGTAAAAGGAAGTCCGAAAATGTTATTATTAGGGTTTCCGGCTGCATTTGGGTCAAACTGTGATAAATCGGTCATGTTTTTAAATTGGAAAACTTCGCAAAGTTAATAGAGAGTAACATATATAATTAAAGTTGAGAAGGAAGTTTTGCACATACTGGCAAATGATTTGAAAGTTCATTTAACCAAAACAATCAGAGCAAAAAAACAATTTAGACGCTATTTTGTATTGTATAGACTATCATAAAAATCTGATATCTTATTATTACAACTTGATTTTGAGTTAACTTTGCGAAAATTAAAGTAAAAAAGATGAAGGTATCTCATATCCTGATTTTGGTAGTTATTGCGGTGGCTATTGGGCTGTTAATCAGTACTATGACCGATTTGTCAACCTATGATTCAATCAATTCAGCCAAGGAAAAACCAGGTAAATTCATTCATATTATTGCAAAACTGGATACTGTTAACGGAAAGAAAATTGAATACGACGCAATTAAGAACCCCAATTACCTCAGTTTTCATATTGTTGATTCCTTGGGAGGAACATCTAAAGTTGTTTACATGAAAGGAAAACCACCAACTGATATGGAAAAAAGTGAACGAATGGTTTTAAAAGGAAAAATGACTGACAGTGCATTTGTTTGTGATGATATCCTCATCAAATGCCCAAGTAAATACATTGACGACAAAGCAAAAATCAGCAGTAATACCAAATAGAATTAACTCATGCCATACATAGGTGAACATTTATTGCCGGGCCAACTTGGAACGTTCCTGGCAATTTTATCATTGATTTCTTCCTTACTTGCAACAATCGCTTATTTTAAAGCAACACAATCAACCCAATTAGCCAATCAGGAATCATGGAAACGAATTGCACGTACTGCATTTCTGGCCGAAATTATTTCTGTAATAGGCATTTTTATTTCTCTTTATTTTATTATTTCCAATCACCAGTTTGAATACAAGTATGCATGGCAGCATAGTAATTACCAGTTACCTATGCAGTATATTCTTGCTTGTTTCTGGGAAGGACAAGAGGGCAGCTTTTTATTATGGAGTTTCTGGCATTGTGTTTTAGGAGGTATTATTATTCTGCGTGAAAAAAAGTGGGAAGCACCTGTAATGACTACTATTAGTTTCATGCAATTTGCATTAGCTACAATGGTAATAGGCATTTATTTCTTTAACTTTAAATTAGGTACTAATCCATTTGTTTTAATGCGGGGCGAAGGCATGTTAAGTCCAGAACAATTCCCGATTGGATTTAATGCTGATGGTACTTTAAAAGCAGATTATTTATCGTTTATACGTGATGGAAACGGATTAAACCCTCTTTTACAGAATTATTGGATGACGATTCATCCGCCGGTTTTGTTTTTAGGTTTTGCCAGTACCCTTGTACCTTTTGCATTTGCCATTGCAGCTCTTTGGAAAAAAGATTATACAGGGTGGATATTACCTGTACGACCATGGGCCTTATTCAGTGCAGGTATATTAGGGTTGGGTATTATGATGGGTGCAGCATGGGCTTATGAAAGCTTAACCTTTGGAGGTTATTGGGCCTGGGACCCGGTAGAAAATGCTTCGCTTGTTCCTTGGTTGGTTGCTATTTGCGGTATACATACAATGATTGCATATAAACATACAGGGCATTCATTAAGAGCAACTTTCCTGTTTATGCTATTGCAATTTCTTTTAATCCTGTATTCAACTTTTTTAACCAGAAGCGGAATTTTAGGCGATACAAGTGTACATGCATTTACAGATTTAGGAATGAATACACAGTTGCTTTTATTTTTACTTGTGTTTGTAATTCCGGCTTTTGTTTTATTTGGAATGCGATATAAACTAATTCCAACAATTGTTAAAGAAGAGGCTATCAGCTCAAGGGAGTTTTGGTTGTTTGTTGGTTCTTTGTTGTTTTTTATATCTGCTTTATTCATTATCTCCAAAACTTCATTACCCGTATTTAATAAAATCTTTGGTACTAAATGGGCTGCACCTCAGGAAGTAGAATATTCTTATAATAAAGTGCTCATTTTGTTTTCATTTGTAATTGGCATTTTAACCGCCATAGGTCAATATCTCAAATACAAGCAAACATCACAGGCAGCTTTTTTAAAATCAATTGCCTTACCAACATTTATTTCGTTATTTATTGCAATAACCATCAGCATTTTTGGAAACATCAATTATACAAAATACGGCATTGGATTCCTGGCTGCTATTCATCTGGGTATTTTTGCCGCTGTTTATGGTTTTGTTGCCAATTTAATGTATATAGTAACGGGTATAAAAGGTAAGATGATTAAAGCAGGAGCATCCATTGCTCACTTAGGTTTTGGATTAACGTTACTTGGAATTCTTATTTCATCATCAAAGAAAGAAGTGTTGAGTTGGAATACCAGCGGCATTTTGGTAAACTTTGGCCAGGGAAGCAGTGAAAAACCTGCTGAGAATATTACTTTGTTGAAGGGTGTTGCTACTGATATGGGTAAGTATATGGTTACGTATATTGGTGATTCAACACATCCATCAGATCCTAAACAATATTTTAAAATTCATTTTAAAAGTAAAAAGACAACTGAAGAATTTACATTATATCCAGATGCATTTGTGAATTATAAAGGTAATCAGCAATTAATGGCAAATCCTGCCAGTAAGCACTATATTCATAAAGATATTTTTACTTATATAACTTCACTTCCTAATCCTGAATCAAATAAAGACACAGCCACATTTAAAGAGCATAAAATAAAACCAGGCGACACCATTTTTTATAGTCAGGGATTTTTTATTCTTGATGGATTAAACAGAACCAATAGCCGGAAAAATATTATTACAGAACCAACCGATTCAGTGTTTGCAGCAAGTATCAGTATTTATGCAAAAGACAGCAGTAAGTACAAAGCTGAGCCTTTGTTGATTTTACAAGGAAATACTGTTAAACCGGTTCCTGATACGGTACTTTCTCAAAGCCTGGTGTTTGCATTTACAGGTGCAGAAACAGATGGCATTAAGTTGGCAGTGAAAGAAAATAATGCTGTGCTTAACTATGTTACCTTAAAAGCCTATCAATTCCCGGCAATTAATGTATTGTGGCTGGGTATTATCATTATGACTTTTGGATTCATACTTGCATCTGTAAATCATATTCTTAAAAACCGCAAATCAACATTAAAAGCTGTTTAAACAGGGTTTAATAAAATTTTCACAAGGCAGCGTTGGTTACTTTATGCCTGTCTGTTGTATTAATACAACAGAATGATTAATTTACATTGTTAATGAAGGCATTGAAAAGCACATATTTGTTTACCATATTCAGCATGTTCTTTATGTTGGGTATTATTCAGGCAACTGCACAGGAACAGCCTTTGCCTCCACATCCTGATTCATTACCGGCAAAACAAATTGTAAAAACAACATTTGGCCCCAACGATACCATTGTATTAAAGGCAATCATTATTGATGGCGAAGTACTTGGGGGAAAAGATTTAAATGAAGTTTTTGTTTGGGGAGGCAACCCGAAAGATGCTGAAAAGTACTGGGCAGCATGGACAAGATTGCGGAATGCTGTTTATGTTACTTATCCTTATGCTAAAACAGCTGGTGTGGTAATGGTAGATGTTAATAATCACCTGCAAACAATCAGCAATAAAAGTGAACGTAAGAAATACATTAAATCCAGAGAAAAAGAATTACGTGGCGCATTTACCAATAAAGTAACCGACCTCTCCATTTACCAGGGAAAGGTTTTAATGAAACTCATCAACCGCCAAACAGGTAATAATTGTTTTGAAATTATTAAGGAAATGAAAGGCGGTTTTACAGCTGGTTTCTATCAAACACTCATGTTTGTTGTAGGCAGCAGTTTAAAGCAACAATGGAATCCTGCAGAAGAGAAGCTTGATAAGCAGATTGAATCCATTGTGCAGGAATATGAAAGAATGTATTACGGTGCACCGCCTATCACAACAATTACAAAGTAATACGCAGGTTTTCTTATTTTCATTGCTCAAACTGAATTTATGAAGTTAGATATTCTTGCCTTTGGAGTACACCCCGATGATGTTGAACTAAGTTGTGGAGGAACCCTCATTGTAGAAATAAGAAATGGGAAAAAAGTAGGTGTTATTGATTTAACTAAAGGCGAATTGGGCACAAGAGGAACTGCAGATACCCGTAAAGAAGAAGCGGCAATTGCTGCAAAAATTTTAGGTGTTCACCTGCGTGAAAACCTGGGTATGCGTGATGGCTTTTTTAAAAATGATGAAGAACATCAAATGCAGGTCATCAGGAAATTAAGACAATATCAACCCGACATTGTCATTTGTAATGCCATCAACGACAGGCATCCGGATCATGGCCGTTCATCAAAACTTATTTCAGATTCTTGTTTTTTAGCAGGTTTGATGAAAATTGAAACTGAATTTGATGGTGAAAAACAAGTAGCATGGCGACCTAAACATGTATTTCATTACATACAGGACCGATATTATGAGCCTGATTTTTTGTTTGATATTTCTGATGTATTTGAACAAAAACTTGAAAGCATTAAAGCATACAGTACTCAATTTTATAATCCTGAATTAGACGAACCTCAAACTTATATTTCTACGCCGGCTTATTTTGAAACAATTATTTCCCGTCATAAGATGTTTGGAAAAAGAATTGGAGTAGATTATGCTGAAGGATATATTACTGAAAAACGAATTGGAATTAAAAGTTTTGATGGCATTATACAGGTTACTACCTGATAATCAATTGCTGAATTAACAAATCATTCTTCCTTAACAGGATCTAAAACAAAAGAATCGGCATACCTTTGCCGCAATATTTTATTTCATGAGCACTCCCAAATTTGCTGTTAAAGCACAATCCTTTCATACAGAATTAAAGCGAAGGGTTAATTCTTACTTTGAAGAAGCAGGAAAATCAACTACTGGTAATTTTAGTTTATACTTTAAAGCTATAGCATTTGGTTTTGCATTAATAGCAGTATACACCCATCTTGTGTTTTTTACACCCGGACTATTTTTAGGAATTCTTGAAAGTATTATTCTGGGTGGATTAATTGCAGCCATTGGCTTTAATGTAATGCATGATGGAGCACATGGAAGTTTCAGTAAATACAAACCTGTAAACATTATGGCTGCATTCTCTTTAAATTTTTTAGGAGGAAGCAGTTTTATGTGGAATGTAAAACATAACATTATTCATCATGCCTATACCAATATTGATGGAGTAGATGATGATATTGATATACAGCCATGGATGCGTATGAGCAGCACTCAAAAGAAGTATGCATTGCATAAATATCAGCATCGGTATTTCTGGTTTTTATATGCGGTGCTTTATATCCTCTGGATTTTTGTAATGGACTATCAGAAATATTTTAAACAGAAGATAGGGGACATGCCTTTAAAGAAAATGCAATTGAACGATCATATTGTTTTCTGGGCATTTAAACTTGTTCATCTTTTTATTTTTGTAGCAATACCCATTTATTATGCAGGATTTTTGCCCTGGTTACTTGGTTTTAGTGTTGCCACTGTTTTTGCAGGATTAGTAATCAGCATTGTTTTTCAATTAGCACATACAGTTGAGCATACTCATTTCCCTGTTCCCAATAAAGAAGACGGACGCATGGATGATGAGTGGGCTGTACATCAATTAAAAACAACAGCCAACTTTGCTACAAGAAATAAATTTATTTCAACCATGGTAGGAGGTTTAAATTTTCAGATTGAGCATCATTTGTTCCCCCGTGTATCTCATGTACATTATCCTGCAATCAGTAAAATAATTAAAGAAACATGCAGGGAATATAACATACACTATATTGAGTATCCTAAAATGCGTTTGGCCATTGCATCACATGTAGCTTTTTTAAAAGAAATGGGAACAAAATAAATTACTTCTGAAGTATAATAAATAATTCAGAATTTTTTCTTGCTTCAATGGAGTTGTAACACAACTCCATTTTTTTAATGCTGAATATTTTACTGAATAATAGTTCGTATTCTTCTTTAGAACCACCAAATGGAGGGCCACCGTCAAATTGCCTGTTAAATAACACTCCAACTAATTTACCACCCGGCTTTAAAAGTGTAACCATTTTTTCTGCATAATCGTTGCGTTGTATAGGATCCAATGCACAAAAGAAAGTTTGCTCAAGAATTAAATCATATTCACCTGTATGATCAAAAAAATCGGTATTGATGATTTTTATTTGCAGGTTTACAAATTTCTTTTTTAATTCTTCTGTAAGAACAGGAGAAATATCGAGAACAGTAACATCTTTAAATCCATGTTCCAAAAGTATTTCTGCTTCATAGGCATTTCCGCAGCCCGGAATAAGGATAGAAATGTTCTTATCTTTTAATTGGGAAATATATTCTTTAAGTGGAGAAGAACCGGAACCAATATCCCAACCGGTTTTATTTTCTAAATAACGATTGCTCCAGTATTCTGCATCAAGAATTGAACGGGTCATGATGATATATTAAAAGCCGGCAAATGATGCCGGCTTTGGTGAAAGGTTCTTTGGTTATTGCTTACACTGAAAATAAAAGTCTTTGGTAATATTATTATTGGCTTCAGGAACCTGCACTTTATTTGATTTGGCTTTTACTTCTTTTGCAACACGTTTAAAAATATCTTCAATCTTAATATCCTGGCACATGTATTTTAAATACTTTACCAGTTCTCCGGTATAAATTCCGTTTGTACCCGGCACACCATCTGAAGCAGGGGTTCCATCAGAAGTGGCGAAGTAAATGCCTGTTTCATCGGGCCTTGATTTACTGTTTAAACTGGGTGTTGGATCATATTCATCGTTTGAGCCTCTTCCTTCCTTAAACGGAGTACGGCAAGCATCTACAATAACCAGGTTCATTTTTGTTCCGGCTCTTGCCATACGTGTTAGTACGTTCGATAATCCTAAACAACTTAATGGAACATCTTCCGGATTTTTCATATTAGCATCAGTAGGAACCATATAATTTTCTGAACCATTTTTTACACCATGGCCTGAGTAATAAAATAATCCAACATCATAATCTTTTAATTTTTCAGCAAATTCGCCCAACTTTTCTACCATTTTACTTCTGTTGCCATCATATAAAACAATCACATCAAAACCACTTGAGCGTAACACATTTGCTACAGAATTTACATCATTTGTAGGGTTGTTAAGTTTGCCAAAGAAACTATACTTAGCATTACCAATTACTAATGCCAATCCTTTTCTTAAACTTACTTTATCAAGAAAGTCAGTTCCAAAACCACCTGTATTGGTTGTTTGATTATTATTGGGTTTTGTATTATTTGCCGGTGGTTTATTGTTTGTTGTTGGGTTAGTTACCGGTGGTTTGTTGTTTGATGGCTTTGTATTATTAGTAACCGGGGGTTTATTGCCGGTATTGGTTGGTTGTGTATTTGAGGGTGGAGGTTTTGTGTTATTTGTTGCAATTGTATTTGTATTTCCTTCATTATAGTTATTTTTTACCCATGCATCATAGCCTGGAGGTGGAGTGGTTTTATTTTCATACTTGCCCTCATTCCAGTAACCCAATTTTAATTCGCCATCAAACTGAACTAATTCTCCTTTGCCATGTAACCGATGCTCTTTCCATTCTCCATTATATCGTTCTCCGTTAGTATAATAATACAATCCCTTTCCATTAAACTTGTTGTCTTTAAAATTTCCTTTGTAAAAATCGCCAATATCAAAATAGTAAGATCCCTGGCCATTTCGAAAGCCGTTTTTAAAATTTCCTTCATAGTAGCCATTATTGTAAACATATTTTCCATAACCGTTTTTACAATCGCCACTTATACAGCCTGTACTATTGCCATCTTTTATTAATGCAGTTTTTGGCGTAACCAGGTTATTGTCTTCCCAAAAACCAATTTTCTTAATTCCTGAATCCGGATCATAGTTAATACCCCAGCCATTTCGCCTGCTATTAATGAAATGACCAACATACTTTTCACCGGTAATAAAAAAATAAGTGCCATATCCCGTTAAAAGATTTTCTTTAAAATCGCCTACCCAATGGGTGCCATCATCCCAATAATAAGCGCCATAACCATTTCTTAAGCTGTCTTTAAAATATCCAAAGTACCGGTCATTGCCACTATAATATTTCATTCCATAACCATCAACACAATCTCCGTTTAAACAACCTGTAGTACCAACAGTTTTGCCGTAGTAAGATATTTTTCCAAGGAATTTTCCTTTTCCAAAAAGCCCGGTTTTTTTTGTTCCGTCAGGATAGGTTTTTTCACCTTCACCTTCAAACTCACCATATTTTAATTCACCTATATATTTTGTACCATCTTTAAACTCCATAACTCCAAAACCGTGAAATTCATCGGCAATACTTTCACCAATATATTTTTCACCGGTTTTCCAGATGTAAATTCCAAAACCTTCTCTTTTATCATCTGAAAATTCACCTTCATAAATGTCACCATTAGCATATTTAAATTTCCCAAAACCAGAACTGCAATTACCCGACAAACAGCTTTGAGCAGTTGAAGAAGAAGTAAATAAAAAGAGAAAAAAGAAAACTGATAAGCAAGCTGCTTTCATTTTAGAATAATTTTGTTGTAAGTTAATAAGGTTTTCACATTAATTCAATACCGTGTAGAAGGTATTAACATTAATCTTTTTTTCCGGATAACAACCTGTTATCTGCCTTATATTTGCTTTTTAAATTTTCTTGCTATATGATGTTTCAACTTACAGAGGAGCAGCTGATGATTCAACAAGCTGCCCGTGACTTTGCTAAAAATGAATGTTTGCCCGGCGTAATTGAAAGAGACGAAAATCAAAAATTTCCAAAAGAACAGGTAACAAAACTTGCTGAACTTGGTTTTATGGGTATGATGGTTGATGAGAAGTATGGCGGATCGGGCATGGATACGGTTAGCTATGTTTTAGCGATGGAAGAAATCAGTAAAATTGATGCCAGTGTTAGTGTGTGCATGAGTGTGAACAACAGTTTAGTTTGTTATGGCTTGCAGGAATACGGAACCGAAGAACAGAAACAGCAATACTTATCACCTTTAGCTCAAGGTAAAAAAGATGGTGAGTTGTATATTGGAGCGTTCTTACTCAGTGAGCCGGAAGCAGGCAGTGATGCAACCTCGCAGCGTACTACAGCCGAAGACAAAGGCGATCATTATCTTATAAACGGGATTAAAAACTGGATTACGAATGGATCTTCAGCATCCGTTTATCTTGTTATTGCACAAACCGATGCGGCTAAAGGAAGCAAAGGTATTAATGCCTTTATTGTTGAAAAACAGTGGCCCGGTGTATCTGTTGGTGCCAAAGAAAATAAAATGGGTATACGTGGAAGTGATACACACAGTATTTCTTTCCAGGATGTAAAAGTTCCAAAAGAAAACCGGATTGGTGAAGATGGATTTGGTTTTAAGTTTGCAATGAAAACATTAGCCGGAGGAAGAATTGGAATAGCTGCACAAGCATTAGGTATTGCCAGTGGTGCGTATGAACTGGCTTTAAATTATTCAAAGCAGCGTAAAGCGTTTGGTAAAGAAATTATGCATCACCAGGCTATACAATTTAAGTTGGCAGATATGGCTACTAAAATTGAAGCAGCCCGATTATTATGTTTAAAAGCAGCATGGGATAAAGATGAAAATGCTGATTACACAGTAAGTTCATCTATGGCCAAAGTTTTTGCAAGTGAAACTGCCATGTGGGTTACTACTGAAGCTGTACAGGTACATGGTGGTTATGGTTTTGTAAAAGAATTTCATGTAGAGCGTTTAATGAGAGATGCAAAAATTACACAGATTTACGAAGGCACCAGTGAAGTACAGCGGATAGTAATAAGCAGAAGTATTTTGAAATAATATAGCCCCTCTAACTCCCCAAAGGGGAGAATTCCAATGCACAAAACCTGCTTTTTCAAGCTAATAATTTTTTTTCATTAGCTTTTATTTGTCAGTGTATTTTTAATTCATTATGGCTGTTAACAAAGAAGTATATCACCAAATAAAAACTGGACTTGATACCAACCGGGTAACATTGGTTGCTGTAAGCAAAACAAAACCTGTTGAAGATATTCTTGAACTGTATGAACTTGGCCAACGGGATTTTGGTGAAAATTATGTACAGGAGTTAGTAGATAAACAATCTTTACTTCCAAAAGATATCCATTGGCATTTTATTGGTCATTTACAAAGTAATAAAGTAAAATATATCGCTCCCTTTGTAAACCTCATACATGGTGTTGACAGTTTGAAACTGTTGAAGGAAATTAATAAGGAAGCATTAAAAAATAACAGAGTAGTTGATGTGTTACTTCAAGTATATATTGCACAGGAAGAAACAAAATTTGGTTTAGATGAAAATGAACTTCAGTCAATCATTTCTGAATTTGAAAAATCAGAAATGAAGAATGTGCAAATTTGCGGTTTAATGGGTATGGCAAGTTTTAGTAATGATATGGGGCAGGTAAGGAGTGAGTTTAAGATTTTAAAATCAATATATAATAAATACGCTTCTCTTTCAATTTTAAGTATGGGTATGAGTGCAGATTATCAAATTGCAATTGAAGAAGGAAGTACAATGGTACGAATTGGAAGTTTGTTATTTGGAGTCCGTAATTGATTTGTTTTTTGGTTTGAAAATGAAATTGAGAAAGGTAAGCAAAATAATAATAATTAATGCCGGAATTGCATATAACCAAACAGCATACTCTTTAACAATCTGTTTTCTTTCATCCATACTTATTTTATTCACTCTTACTTCATTACCTGCATTGTTTTCCAACACCCAAAAATCTCCATTGCCTGCAACAAGTCCACTAACAGGATTCCAGCCAGTTGCAGATTTATAAATGGTTGTAACTACTTTTTTACTATCTATCATTTTAATTACATTTCCTGTAGCGATATAAATATTTTCTTTTGAATCACTCCAGATGTTCATAATCGTATGACGATCGCTGTTGAATAAAGTTAAAATACCTTTTTCGCCAATAGCTTTTAATATAAGTTTTATAGAGTCACCGGGAGCTATACAATATAAATCGTCATTATTTGAGAAATATAACTTTCCTTTTTTTGTTAAGTGTAATCTTCCAATAGCTGAAAATGATTTTGATCCCAATAATGTTTTGTTGTTGATTGAATCAATCTTCCAGAAGTTTGAAGGTATACTTTGTTCCATGTAATACATATTACCTGCAGCATCTCGTGTAAAGCTGTACCACTGCGGAAAACCTTCAGTGCTGTCTTTCACTTTTGCAATATGCCCATCAGCATAACGGCACCAGAAATAATGGCCCCATGTGTTTTTTTCTTCACCATTATACCATAAATGTTCACCAAAAAGATGATCTTTTTTATCTATATACAATTCATGTGTATGAACGTTGGGAACAGCAATTGATTTTGTACCATCGGGTTGTAACATCCATACCTGAGCTAAATCAGTATAATAAATGTTTCCCTTACTATCTATAACAATTCCCACGCCTGGGTCTGCACGTAGTAAGTTTGTTAAAAAAAGTACAGATATAAATAGAAATAAAAATTTCATCATTATGAAATTAAAGGAAGATACTGTGTCGAAAGTAATTTTTTACGAAGAGTTCGCAGAGTATAAAATTATTGATTAATAATCTCTTTGTACTCTGCGAATCTGTGTGTCTGATTTAAATTTTATTTAACCCAAATTCTAAAGAAAGGGATTAAGATTATTTTTTCAAACGACCGTAATCAAAAATAAGATTACAAAATGCTTTTACACCAACATCCAGCATACTGTCATCAATTATAAAATCAGGTGTGTGATGTCCCGTAGCATTTGCCGGATTTGTTCCTTTGGGCATTCCACCTAAATTAAAAAAGAATGCAGGTGCTTTTTCTCCAAAGAATGAAAAGTCTTCTGCACCTGTTGTCCAAGTACTTTCAGAAACATTATCAGTACCAGCAGCCGTTTTTAAAGAAGGAATCATCATACTTACAAGATCTGGATTATTATAGGTTACCAGTGTTTTGTTATCAATAATTACTTCCGCTGTTGCACCATAAGCTTCAGCAATATTCATAGCTGTACGCTTGATTTTTTCATGAACATCTTTCTGCATGTTTGCATCCAGTGTTCTGATTGTTCCGCTAAAACTTACTTCCTCAGGAATAATATTTTCTCTTACTCCACCAATAAATTTACCAACAGTAATTACAACAGGAGCTTTGGTTAAATCTTCTGAACGACTTACAATAGTTTGCAACCCATTAATAATTTGTGATGAAATCATAATAGGATCAATACCGTTCCATGGTGCAGAACCATGTGCGCCTTTGCCTTTAACTTTAATCATAAACCAATCGCTGCTGGCCATAAACGATCCGCTTTTGTATTTGATTTTACCTACTTCAGTTCCTGAAGATATATGCAAACCAAATATGGCATCCACTTTCGGATTATCCATTACACCTTCTTTCACCATTAATGGAGCACCACCTTCTTCGGTTCCGGGAGGGCCTTCTTCTGCTGGTTGAAAAATAAATTTCACTGTACCTGCAATATCTTTTTTCATTGCAACCAATACTTCTGCAGTACCCATTAAAATAGATACATGTGTATCATGCCCACAGGCATGCATTACTGGAACCTGCTGCCCAAGATAATCTGCCATTACTGTTGATTTAAACGGCACATCAGTCCGTTCTTTTATTGGCAATGCATCAATATCTGCTCTTAATGCCATTACGGGCCCGGGTTTACCACCTTTAAGTATGGCAACTACTCCTGTTTTAGCAACACCGGTTTTTACTTCTAATCCTAAACTTTTTAAATGATTGGCAATGTATTCCATTGTTTTATATTCCCTGTTTCCCAACTCAGGATTTTGATGGATATGCCTGCGCCATTCAATGAGCTTTGGCAAAATGGTTTTTGCCTTTTGATCAATTTGTTGTTGAATGGTTTGTGCTGATGCATTGTAACCTGCAAGCATAATTAATAAAGCAGAAATCAATTTTCTCATACTTAAAATTATTTGTGATGAATATACGAATGAAACCATTAGGTATTTTACCGCTTATATTTTTATTGACCATTCTTTTTCATGAAATAATAAGCATCATATTCTACAAAATCAGATGCTTTAATTTCAATACCCATTATTT
The DNA here is from genome assembly GCA_036758725.1 of Lacibacter sp. Classification (GTDB taxonomy): domain Bacteria; phylum Bacteroidota; class Bacteroidia; order Chitinophagales; family Chitinophagaceae; genus Lacibacter. The sequence continues at coordinate 2,707 of DAIOWB010000008.1, read as the reverse complement.
TCCCGTTTTTAACTGTTAGCGGTGCTTCAAATTTTCCATAACCTGCATGGTTCCACGTTAACAGAAATGAGTTGTTGTCCATATATTCCAGTTTACCTGTAATGTTTGGATGATGGCTGAGTAATACTTTGAGTTGATTATTTTCATTTATAATCTGCATATCTCCATACAGAGTGTTAAAATAGGTTCCTGTTATTGCAGCAGTTGAAAATGGCAGTTGATTTTTTTTACTTAAACGTTCATCCCATTTTTTCCATTTAAATTCATCAATGGTTCTTGCCTGTTGCTGAAACTGCATCATGAAATTACTGCGGTTTGTATAAGGTACACCGAGATAAGCATCTAAAATCTGATAACGTAAAGCTTCAAAAAAATTCTGGTTATCATTATTGGTTAATATCGTAATACCCAGTTTTTCTTCCGGTACAAAACATACATTGGTAACAAAACCAAAGGCACCACCTGTATGCCAGTAAACCTGTCGTCCGTTATAATCAGTCATGTATTCACCCAAACCATATGCACGGAAATGAGTAGGGTAGTAAGGTGATTTTCTTGTGCCTGTTAAAATATTCCCGTCTCTTGTTTTTTGTAATACGGGCCAGGGAATAATTTGTTTGCCATCAACCTTTCCACTGTCTAATTGAAATTTTATCCACTTGCTTAAATCACTTACACAACTTACCATACTTGTTGCAGGTGCAAGATTGTCAATTTCATCATAAGGCATCCAGCTTAATAAACCAAAAGAGTTAGAGTAGGGGCTTGCAATATTCTTTTTATTTCCAATACCCGCTGTATTCATATAAGTATTATTCATCCCTACAGGCTTTAATATATTTTCAGAAACATATTGTTCCCAACTCAATCCGGTTACTTTATTTAATATTTCACCCGCAACCAGAAAGGCTGAATTACAATAGCCATAATCCTGTCTGAATTGCCCTGATGGTTTTAGTAAACGCATTTTATAAATGATTGAATCTTTGGGCAGGTTGCTATTCCAGAAAGTAAAATCGCCCTGGAATGTTTTTGTACCAAGCCGGTGACAAAGCATATCTCTTACAGTTGCCAGTTTGGTTGATGTAGAATCGTACAAACGGAACCAAGGAATATATTTGGTTACTTTATCATCAAGCGATAATTTTTTTTCATGATCCAGCTTTGCTATACTGGTGCCGGTAAATAATTTAGAATTGGATGCAATAATGAATAAAGTATGTTCATCTACTGGATCAGTTTTGCCAACTTCTTTTACACCATAACCTTTCATGAATATTGTTTTTCCATCTTTTACAATGGCAATAGAAAGACCGGGGATATTCCATTCTTTCATTCCTCTTTCAATGTAAATATCTAAACTGTCAGAAATAAAAGAAGGTGGTTGTGCTTCAGTTGAAAGTGAAATACAACCAATGAATAACAACATGCAAGTTGTATGAATAACATTTTTATACATTTTTTTTATTTTATTGTTGGTGGCCCATCAGGAATCATGGGTTTATAAATTTCATTGCCTTTCTTTAAGATGAACTCTTTTTTAATATCTGAAAGTAATTTTTCATTTTCAAATAAATCGAGCATGGTAAAAGCCATGGCTTTTGAAGCAAAGATCATTCCTTTATGACCAATGCTCATACCACCACATGCAACAACAACCCAGGAATGCCACGGCGATTTTGCTGGAGCAGTTGTTACAACCAAACTTATTTCAGGCACAACCCAACTTACATCACCCACATCAGTAGATCCGCCTTCAGGATCAGGTTTTGTTTTCTCAATTGGTTTAATTGTGCCATCAATTCCACTTGCATTTAAACCGTAATTCTTTTGTATCTGGTTGGCAAAATCAATTTCATCTTTTGTGTAGGTGATAGGGCCTAACAGTTCTAAATTTTTCTGTAATGCGCCGGCACCGGTTTCGTTAACCAGTATTTCATAATCACCTGTTTGAACTTTTACTTTATATTCAACACCGGCCATTAGTGCAGCTCCCTTTGCAATTTCTCTTACCCGTTCTTCAACCAATGCCATTCCACTTCGTTTTGAATCTCTGATCCATATCCACACCGATGATTTTTCAGGAACAACATTGGGAACATTCCCATCTTCTTTTAAAACATAATGCATCCGTACGCTGGGCTTTACATGTTCCCGTAAATAATTTACACCCATGGTAAATAATTCAGCTGCATCACTGGCACTTCGTCCATTCCAGGGATCGTAAGCCGCATGAGCACTTTTGCCTTTAAATTCAACCAATAAATCTATAATTGCCTGTGAACTTTGCATGCCAGCCTTAATTTCAGAATCGGGATGCCAGTCAAAACAAACATCTACATCTTTAAATAAACCTGCCCTGATCATATAAATTTTTCCACCACCATCTTCTTCTGCAGGTGTACCATAAAAACGAACGGTTCCTTTTATTTTACCTTTTGCAATTAAATCTTTTATGGCAAGAGCGGCACCCAAACTTCCGGGTCCAAACATATTATGCCCGCATCCATGCCCGGGGGCACCTTCTTTTAAAACATCTCTTACAGGAATATTTTTTTGTGATAAACCTGGCAATGCATCAAACTCACCCATCACAGCAATTACAGGTTTGCCGCTGCCATAGGTTGCCACAAAAGCTGTTGGCATATCTGCAACTGCACGTTGAACCGTAAATCCATTTGCTTCTGCATAATCAGCAAGGATTTTA
>DAIOWB010000007.1:11366-27573 GCA_036758725.1 Lacibacter sp. | reverse complement strand
CAACTTTCTTTGATGGGTTTAAAATTTTTGCCGTTTCGGCCATAAAATGAACACCAGCAAAAACAATCATATCTGCTTTTGTAGTTTCTGCTTTTTGTGCAAGGCCTAAACTATCGCCAATATAATCAGCCACATCCTGTATATCCGGTTCCTGGTAATAATGCGCCAGAATAATTGCATTTTTTTGTTTTTTTAATTTTTCAATTTCTGCAAACAAATCCATTTCCGGATCTGTTTCAATATTTAAAAATCCAAACTGTTCGAGTGATGATTTTGCGTCTGATAAAATTGTGGTGCTCATTTTTTTCTGCTCGTTTTAGGAGTGTAAACTACTTTAATTTTTTTTCTCTTTTTCCGTAGTATATCTTAATAGATATATATTTTATATAAAAAACTATTATTACTATGTATGTGAATTGGTGGATAATTCAAGATTGAAATAAGTTGTAAAATTATAAAATGGTATTTTATTAACAGCTATTCCCAAATCATTCACAAGCTTAAAGTGAATACTACAAAGAGAATTAGATGGTTATTAACAATACTGTATAAGAGAAGGGTTGTATAAGTTTTGTTATAAAAATTACTCAAAACTGTGTTAATGAAACGGGGAGAAATGTGAGTTTTTGAACTGAGTTCCATAGCGGGTCTATTTTAGACATACATGTAAACTAATCGTCCACTAAGTTTTCCGCATCAAAAAGCTGGTTATTCACCTTTTTGCATGTTTATTCACAGGTGTTTTGTGGAAAGTAATTTCTTAAAAAAGAAAAGAGGATATCTCTTTTTATAAAACCTTTATCCCGTGCAGCTTATAGCAGTTATCCACAGTTTGTTCAAACATGAAAATACCCTATTTTTGCCGCTCACTTTTTTAATAGATAATATTATATGTCAATTATTCAGAAAATCCGTGAAAAATACGCAGCCGTAAGTATTGCTGTAATTGCATTGAGTCTTGTAGGATTTATTTTAACCGATTATTTTGCCGGCCGTAATGGTAGTGGACGCACATCTTCTTCTACTGATTTAGGAGAAGTTAACGGAACATCAATTGATGTGAATGGCTTTAATGAGCGTGTAGCTGAATATGAAAATGGCTACAGACAACAAGGGATGGATGTAAATGATGATTTGCGTCAGCAAATAGTAGATATGTTATGGAACAATGAAGTAGAAGAAATTGTACTGAAGAAGGAATATGAAAAACTTGGTTTAACATTTACTTCAGCTGAGTTAAATGATGCTTTATATGGTAGTAACCCGCCTCCTGCATTAGCTCAGCAGTTTAAAAATGAACAAACCGGTGCTTACGATCCTGCAGCAGCCAGGCAGTTTATCAACTCCATGCGTAAGAAAAAAGCAAATGACCCACAGCGACTTTATGTTGAAAGAAATATTATAGACTATATTATCAGCAACGGATTACGATCAAAATACAATGCATTACTGGCCGGCAGTGCTTTTTATCCTAAATGGTTAAGCGATAAAGATATGAACGATCAAAACAGTATTGCTTCTATCAGCTATGTATCTATTCCTTATACAACCATATCAGACAGTGCTGTTAAGGTAACTGATGATGATATTGCAGCATATATCAGAAAACATAAAAATGAATTTAAGCAGGAAGAAAGCAGAACAATTTCTTATGTAACGTTTGATGCGGCGCCAACTTCTGCAGATAGTGTATTAGTAAGAGAAGAGGTTGCAAAAAGCAAACAACCTTTTTTAGAATCAACCGACCCGGCTCAATTTATAAATGCTAATAACTCTGCAATAGCTTACTATGATGGGTTTGTTATAAAATCGGGTATGCAAATGAGTTTTGCAGATTCTATACAAAACCTGCCTGTAGGTGCATTAGCCGGACCATATCTTGATGGAACCAATTACACATTGGCTAAAATGATTGAAAAAAGACAAATGCCCGATTCTATAAAATGCCGTCATATTCTTATTGGCACTAAAGATCCTCAAACAGGTCAGGTTTTAACTACTGATAGTCTTGCTAAAGCAAAGGCTGATAGTATTGCAGGAGCAATTGCTAAGGGTGCAGATTTTAAAACATTAGCTGCACAGTTTTCAACCGATCAGGGAAGCAAGGATAATGGAGGCGAATATGAATTCACCTCTCAGCAAACAAATCTTGCAAAAGAATTTGCTGAATTTGTTTTTTTTAGTCCAAAAGGAAGCAAAAAAGTAGTGAAAACCGACTTTGGTTATCATTACATTGAAGTTCTGGATCAAAAGAAATTTGAACCGGCCTATAAAGTTGCTTATTATTCTAAAACAATTACTGCGTCTGATGAAACAATTAATTCTGCCAGCACCGCAGCTGCTCAGTTTGCAGCAGAATGCAGAAATGCCAAGCAGTTTGAAGAAACGGTTCGTAATAAAAAACTCTCACCACGTATTGCAGAAGTAAAATCAACGGATTATAATATTATGGGGCTTGGAAATGCAAGAAGACTTGTAAAGTGGATTTATGAAAATAAAGTTGGAACAGTTTCTGAACCAGAAAACCTAGGAGATAAATATATTGTTGCGCTTGTTAGTGAAGAAAAGGAAGAAGGCGTGTCCGATGTTAAATCTGTACGTCCACAAGTAGAAGTGCTTGTAAGAAGCATCAAAAAAGCAAATGAAATCATTAGCAAAATAGGAAACAACAGAGACCTCAACGCAATAGCTACTTCATTCAAAACAACGGTTTTAAGAGCAGATAGCGTTTCGTTTCTTTCTCCTTTTATACCCGGAATAGGAATGGAGCCTAAAATAAGCGGTGCTTCATTTAATCCTCAGATAAAAGGAAAAACCGGCGATCCGGTTGCCGGCAGCACAGGGGTGTTTGTAATAAAAAACGAAAGTATAGGCCTTAAACCAGCAGCTGACCTGGATTATACAATGCGGAGAGCTCAAATGGAACAGGGGCTCAAACAAAATATTTCAAACAACTCAATATCAGCATTAAAAAAAGCGGCCAAAATAAAAGATAGCAGAATTAAGTTTTTCTAAACACTGTTTACTGAATAAAAAATGATGGGCATAACAATGGTTATGCCCATTTTTATTAACAGTAGTTTTACGATACTACGCATGAAAAACTACGTACCTGCTTTTTCTATAAAAAGGTTAACGCATATTTGAAGTAATTTTACTATTTCACTTTAAACAAAATACGAGCGTGATAGTAAATAAAGTTGCAGAAAGCGCATTAATAACCATTGACCTGGAAGAACTGTTTCCAAAAGAAGACGTGGTTTTATTTGATCTGAAAGATTTTTTGTTCATGGGTTTAATTGTAAAGGAAAAAGAGTTCAGAGAGTCTTTATTAAATACAGATCTGGAACAATACAGAAATAAAACCGTTCTGGTTGTTTGCAGCACCGAAGCAATTATTCCCATGTGGGCTTATATGCTTTTAGCAGCCCAATTACAACCGGTTGTAAAGGAGTTGTTCTTAGGTTCGGTTGAAGAATGGAAAAAATTGAAACTTCTTGAAGCAATTGCTAACATAGATATTTCAAAATATAAAGATCAGCGTATTGTAATTAAAGGTTGCGGAAATTATCCTTTACCGGAAGCCGCATACATGGAAATTACAAAACGATTGAGGCCTGTAGCAAAAAGTATTTTTTATGGAGAACCATGTAGTACGGTTCCTATTTTTAAACAACCAAAATCAATTGTATAAAACAAAGTGCAACTGAACCATTTCCGTGATTATCATCCTTACAGGCTTACAACGAAACAGCGAAAATTTCTGAAAATTTGGGAAAAGAAAAGACAAACCCCGAAGTGGAAATATATTTTGCTGAAAGGTGTATTAAGAGAAGGGTTGATTTTTATGATGATTGTAAAACTAATTCAGCTTGGCTTTGACCATAATGCCTTTGCTGCGTTTTATTTTAATCCACTGGGAATTTTATTTCTTGTTTTTGAATTCTTTTTTTGGTTAGGCGGAGGTGCAGTAATTGGTTGGTTTAAACACCGAAGCTATGAAACTGAATATGAAATGCTGAAAAGCATGGAGCATTTTTAAGTTTTAGTCTTCTACCTCAACAATCATTTCTATTTCTACGGCAATATTATTGGGCAACGAATTCATTCCCATGGCCGCTCTGGCATGTTTTCCCTTTTCACCAAACACCGCAACCAATAAATCACTGCAGCCATTTATAATTTTCGGATGATCTTTAAATTGAGGTCCGCAGTTTACATAACCGTTTACTTTTACAATTCTTTTTACTTTAATTAAGCTTCCGCCCATTGCATCTTTTAAAGTGGCAATTAAACTCAGCGCTGTAATTTTTGCTGCTTCATAACCCTGTTCTTCCGTTAGATCTGTTCCTACTTTACCCATCATATTTGTACCATCAGCTTTGGTTGGCCCATGACCCGAAAGGAAAATTAAATTGCCTGTTTTTACAAATTTTACATAATTGGCAATGGGTTTTGTTACAGAAGGTAATTGTAATCCCATTGATTTAATTTTTTCTTCTGCTGTTGTTTGGGCCTGTGATTCCATAAAAAATAAAATAAAAAGCGAAGCAAATAAATATTTCATTTTAATAAGATTTTAAAACCAACCACGTTTTTTAAAAAAATACAACATCATTAATGGAATAACAACCATTATGGCACAAGCAATATAAAAGCCCAGGTTATGATGTGCATAGGGGATAACATCAAAGTTCATCCCAAACATACCGCCAATTACAGTAGCAGGCGCCAGCAGGCATGTAACAATTGCCATAACCTTCATTACTTCATTCATCTTCAGGTTAACATTGCTCAAATACAAATCGTGCAGGTTCATCATCATATCTCGGTAGTTTTCTGCTAAATCATTTGCCTGCACAATATGATCATAAATGTCTTTGAAGTATTTTTCTGTACGCTCTTGAATTAATTCTGTTTCGCTTCTTAAAATACCATTAATCATATCTCTTACCGGAGCAATATTTCGTTTTAGTACAATCATTTCTTTTCGCAACTGGCTTAGCCTGGCCAAAGATCTTTTATTTGAATTTCTGATAATATCTTCTTCCAGGGTTTCAATATTTTCGCTCAGTTTTTCCATTACCAGAAAGTAGTTGTCAACTATAGAATCAATAAGAGCATAAAACAAATAATCCGCACCGCTTTGCCTTATTTTATTATTACGAAATTGCAGTTTATCACGTAATGGATTAAATACATCCCTAGATGCATCTTCCTGAAAACTCAGAACAAAATTTTTACCTAAAACAATAGAAATTTGTTCGGCTTCTACAGCAGAATCTTTTTCATTAAAATAAAGCATATTTAACAAACAGAAGAATACGCCTTCAATATCATCAAACTTTGCACGCTGGCCAACACTTAAAATATCTTCCTGAATTAATAAGTGAACATTGTAGTGATTGCATAATTCTTCAACATCTTTTCTTTTAAGTCCGTCCACATTTACCCATGTATTAGTTGTAGCGTGTTTGTACCTGAAACAATCCTTTACGTCTTTTAAACGTTCTTCATAAAGGCTTTCCGCATCATAGTCATACACATAAATATTAATTTCATCAGGTTCTTTTCTTTCAGGAACAACGGTGGGGTTCACATTTAAGATGCGCTTCGTTCTTAACAGGTTAAAAGGGTTAAGCACTAAGTCAAGATACGAGGTGCGCTTACTCATAAAAAATATTTTGTACGAATTTAAACATTCATTACTCAACTTCACAACTCTTCTGTAGCTTTAGGATATGATCAGAATTACAACATATGCCGTTTTGCTTGTGTTGCTTTTTTCCTGCAACAACAGCTCATCTTCTGAAAAAAATTCAGCCAACGAAACCACAGCCCAACCTCAACAATGGTTTGCTACCGATACGCTACTTGTTTGGGACTGTAATGCTGACGACAGAACCAGGAAAAAAATATTTAAACCCAAAGACTCTATCTATGTTGCCCAGGCAATTATTAACGGCATAAATAAAACGTATAGCGAAGTAAACCTTGTTCTTGATCATCAATCAAGCGACACGATTTATATTTCTATACCTAAGGCAGACTGGCTTGCAAATAAAGCAGGAAACTCCGGAGCCGAACAATATCTTTCTTTTGCATCACTTAATCTTCTTGAAACAAAAGGGGTTAATTATATAACCTATCTTTTTAAAGGCGGCGCCCATGCCGAACCGGGTACATGGACAAGAACCCAATTTAATAACTGGGCAACAGACAGCACATCGGCTCAATAACGTGTAATGAAAGAAATAATACTTTCAATTATATTTTTAACAAGCATTTCAATTTGTTATTCTCAACAAACAAACAAACAACTTCAATTAAAAGTTGAAGAAACCATTAAAGGTTTTAACGGCGAGATAGGTGTGTATATAAAAAATCTCAAAACCGGTAAAATTGTTGCCATTAATGCCGATACTGTTTTTCCCACCGCCAGCATCGTTAAAATTCCCATTCTGCTGGGGATCATGAACAAATTACAGAACGGGGAATTAAGCTATCATCAACAATTTATTTACAAAGATTCATTACTCTATGAGGGTGAAGATATTCTTGGATCGTTTAAAAACAACGAATCAATTCAATTGGCAAAACTATTAATGCTGATGTTAACCACCAGCGATAACACTGCCAGTCTTTGGTTACAAAGTATTGCAGGCACAGGAACACGCATCAATAAAATATTAGACAGCCTGGGTTTTGTTGCCACAAGAATAAATTCAAGAACAACAGGCAGAGAAGAGTTAAGAAACATTTATGGATGGGGACAAACCTCTCCAAGAGAAATGGCCATGCTTTTAGAAAAAATATATCGCAAAGAAATTTTTTCTGATAGCATTTGTATACAAATGATGCGGTTGCTTGGAAGAAATTATTGGGATGAAGAAGGCCTATCACAGATACCCCCAACAATAGAAGTATTTAGTAAAAACGGTGCTGTAAACGCAAGCAGAAGCGAAGTGATGCTCGTTAATGCCCCACACAATCCTTATTTGTTTTGTATTATCACAAAAAACAATAAGGATCAAAGCTGGAGCAGCAACAACGAAGCTTGGGTGCTTACAAAAAAACTATCGGCTATGTTGTGGAATTATTTTGAACCAAGAATGAAATATGTTGCAGAATAAGAAACCAAACAGAACTATTTGTTAAAACTTCCCGATTTCCGGTAGTTGGTATTTCCTTTGAATAATTATAGTAGAACCCAAACCATTTAACATATGAAATATTTTTTACCCCTTCTTCTTTTTATTGTTTTTCTTTCAATTAGCTCCTGCAGGGGAAGCAGGCAAACCACAAGGTCAGACGAAAAAGACCTTTCAACACTAATAAACAGGCTCAACAAAAAAGGCGGTGATGATAAGGTGATTGCCGATTTAAAAGAAGTTTATAATAATGCTTATCAGAAATCAATACAGAGAATAGATAATTATCAATATGAAAATGCACTTCAGAAATGGGATAAACTTATTCCTGAATTAGAAGGCCTTCAGCGGATGTACGAGATCATCAGTCAAAATGCCTATGCTCTACGCATGGTAAAACCGGCTAACTATTATCAACAAATACTTGCAACTAAAGACAGCGCCGCTTCCGATTTTTATTTATACGGAACCGAACAAATGCAGCAACAACAAAGAGATAATTTAAAAGAAGCATATTATGCTTTTGAGAAATCAAATCGCTATGTGCTAAATTATAAGAACTCAAAGTCGTTAATGAAAGACGTTTATGAACGGGCTATAATAAACGTACTAATTAATACCATTCAATATGATGATTTTGGAATGAATAATTGGGGATGGAATGCATATAATAACAACGACAGAATGATTCACTCCAACATCATCAGAGATTTGGGGGGACAAACAGCATCCGGTATTCCTGCCAGGTTTTATGATGAATATGAATTACGCAGAAAAAGTAAATCACCCGACCTTGTTGTAGACCTGGTTTGGAGAAACCTGCGTTTTGATTATCCAAGAGATAACAGCCGCTCTTACAACCGAAGTAAGCAAATTGAAACAGGAAGAGATACGGCCAACAAACCAATTTATCAAACGGTTTCGGCAACGGTTTATGTTACACAAAGAGAACTGAATGCAAATGCAGACATGAATGTAGTTATAACCGATGCAGTAAACCGCACACAAATTAAATGGGACAGGTTACCTGCAGAATACAGATATAATTATGAGTTTGCTGAATATAGCGGAGACAGAAGGGCGCTTGATGGAAGCGATATAACATTGATTAATCGAAGTCGCAATCAACCCTTACCAACCAAAGAAGATGCAATGAAAGAAATGATGCAGCGGATTTATAGTGATCTGGTAAGCAGAATAAGGAATACAGCAAACTGGTAATTTAATTTTACTTCAACAATTGATAAGCAAAAAAACTAAAGAGATAAGCGAGCCCGGTCATATAAACCAATTGAATGATGGGCCACTTCCAGCTTCGTGTTTCTCTTTTAACAACAGCCAACGTACTCATACATTGCATTGCAAGTAAATAAAAAATCATTAATGAAACGCCGGTTGCCAGCGTATACACTTTTGTTCCATCGGACTTAATGGCAGCGTTCATTTTTTGTCGAAGTGTTTGTTCATCTCCCCCTTCACTGTCAACAGAATATAATGTAGCCATGGTACCAACAAACACCTCTCTTGCGGCAAAGGAAGTGATAATTGCTATGCCAATCTTCCAGTCAAAACCAAGCGGCGAAATAACAGGCTCAATATATTTACCCATTCGGCCGGCATAAGAGTTTTGTAAAAGAGCCGCTTGTTTTTCTTTTTCCAGATTCGTTTTTTGTTGTGGGTTGACAGCAATTAACTGGTTATATTTTTCTGTTTCATTGGCCATGCTTTCCTGTGGGCCGTAGGAGCTGAGCGCCCATAATAATAAGCTGATGACCATAATAACCTTGCCCGCATCAAATACAAAAATCTTTGCTTTTTCAATCATGGTAAGCAGCACGTTCATATAACGTGGATGACGATACAGTGGCAACTCCAGAATGAAAAAACTTTTTTCTTTTACATCAATAAAAAACTTTGCAATAAACGCAACAGCCATGGCAATAACCACACTAAAAACATACAGGCCCATCATCACCAATCCCTGTAAACTTAAAAAGCCAAAGTAATTTATTTTAGGAATTACCAATGCAATTAAGATGGTATACACCGGCAACCTTGCACTGCAACTCATGAGGGGTGTTACCAGTATAGTTAATAAACGCTCTTTTTTATTTTCAATATTCCGTACGCTCATAATAGCCGGCACTGCACAGGCAAATCCACTGATCATAGGCATAACACTTTTCCCGTTTAGCCCTACTTTACGCATGATTTTATCAGTCATAAAACCAATACGGGCCATATAACCCGTTTCTTCTAAAATGGTAATGAGCCCGAATAAAATCATGATTTGCGGAACAAAAACAAAAATTCCACTTAGCCCTGCCAGCACACCATTAATAAACAAATCAGTTAGCCAGGTATCCGGAAGCAGGTTGCTGAAGAACGTATCTAATTTTAAAAAAGCAAGCTCAATCATGTTCATAGGATACTGTGCAATCCAGAAAACGCTTTGAAACAAAAGGAATAAAACAAACAACAACACAGCATAGCCCCACACCCTGTGTAACAGTACACGGTCCAGCTTTTCTGCAATCATTTGTTTTTTGAAAGGCGATTTTTCACTGATTGTATTTTGTACAATTTGTTTGATGCGCTGATAGCGCTGCATAATTTCTTCGGCCTGTATACGTGTATGTTGAACTTTATTTTTTTGCTCAATTTCCTCAATACCGTTTTGTAATTCATTACTTAAATGAAACGATTCATGATTAATGAGGTGATGGATAGCTGCATAATCACTCAGTTGCGGCATTAACTCTTTTACTTCGGTTACAGCTTCGGGCGCCAGGTTTTTATTTTGAATAAAATCAAAAGCAGGTGGGCGATAGAGTTTTTTGGCCGTTTCTTCTATTGCTTTTTTTAACTGATCTATTCCTTTATTCTTTCTGGGGTTTACTGCAACAACAGGAATGCCCAGTTCTCTTTCCAACGATTTGAGATCAACAATAATGTCTTTTTTACGTGCCACGTCTAACATAGTAAGTGCAAGCACAACAGGAATTTTTAAATCAATAACCTGTGAAATAAACAACAGATTTCTTTTCAACGTTGTCGCATCGGCCACAACAATAACAACCCCGGGTTTTAATTCCGCATCCTGGTTCATGAGTACTTTGTAGCTCACCCATTCGTCCGATCGTCGGGGATAAAGGCTGTAGCTTCCGGGTAAATCAATTAACTCTGCAGTTAACGATTCCGAAATTCGGCAACCACCGGTTTTTTTATCTACAGTAACACCAGGAAAATTTCCAACTTTCTGGTTTAATCCGGTTAATGAATTAAATAAGGAAGTTTTTCCGCTGTTTGGATTTCCAACAAGTGCGATATGTATATTGCTGTTGATCATGAAAAGAGGCTGCAAAGGTAGGTTCAAAACTGCCGGCTGATTTACGAAGTTTGGAAAGATTATAGCAATTTGAGGGCCTTTGATTGAAGCGATAAAGAAAGAAATAAAAAATTTTGTCAAATTACGTGATATCTTCTGATCAAATATTGCATGTGTTTACCTTTGCCACTTTACAATTACTGAATACATGTTTAAAAAACTATCCTTTTTATCTTTATTGTTGCTAAGCATTAGCCTTCAAGCACAAAAACTAAGCAAGCAAGACAAACTAAGCCTGCAAAATATAAAGTCTCATGTGATGTTTCTTGCTGATGATAAATTAGAAGGACGAAGAACCGGAACGCCCGGTGAAAAGCTGGCCTACCAATACATTGTTAAACAATTTCAAACAAACGGGCTTGAACCCAAGGGAAACAACGGAAGTTTTCTGCAAGAGTTTGAAATTAACGAAGGCAAAGAAATTTTACCATCTACTTTTTTTATCATGGATGGGGAACATTTAAAAACAGAAAAAGATTTTTTCCCTTTTAGCTGGAGCATTAACGGAACAGCACAGTTTGTTGCTTCGCCATCTTTACATGAAAACGGAGGTGCATGGTTTTGGGATATAAAAGAGTTGTTGCTTGAAAATGAAAGCAATCCGCATTTTGATTTAATGAACGCAATACGAAACAAAGAAAAAGATGCAGCACAAAAAGGAGCTATTGCTTTAATTATTTTTAACAGCGGAAAAAAAGAAACAGGATTGAAATATGACGGCAAAGACCGTTCTGAAAAATCAACGATTCCAGTTTTTTATTTACAAAAACAAATTGCAGAAAAAATTGCCGCCGACCCATCACGTATAATGGACATACAATTTAAAACAGAGCAAGGTGAAAAAATAAGAAAAGGACACAATGTAGTTGGATATATTAATAACAATGCATCAACTACAATAGTATTAGGGGCACACTTTGATCACTTAGGATATGGAGAAGATCATAATTCAAGAAACGCCGGTGCTCCTGCAATACATAATGGCGCAGATGATAATGCAAGCGGATCGGCTGCGTTAATTGAATTGAGCCGGTTGTTAAAAAAAGAAGGGAATAAAAACAACAACTATCTCTTTATTTCATTTAGTGGCGAAGAATTAGGGCTGTATGGTTCTAAATATTACACAGATCACCCAACCATTTCATTAACTGATGTGAACTACATGATTAATATGGATATGATAGGGCGCTTTAATGATTCATCAAAAACAATAACCATTGGCGGCGTGGGCACTTCGCCTTCCTGGGGCAGTTTATTAAACACTTCAAAAAAACCGGCGTTTATAATTAAAGTAGATAGCAGCGGCACAGGACCAAGTGATCACACTTCTTTTTACAGAAAAAATATTCCTGTGTTATTTTTCTTTACCGGCTTACATGCAGACTATCATAAACCCGGTGATGATTACGATAAGATCAATTACAACGGGGAACTTGTAATAGTTAAATACATTACCCAGTTAATTGAAAGAGGCAGTAAAGAAACGAGGCTTGTATTTACAAAAACTAGAGAGCAACAAACTACTACCTCCGCAAGATTTACAGTAAGCATGGGAATTATGCCCGATTATACTTTTAGTGGAAACGGTGTTAAAGCAGATGGCGTTACAGATGGCCGTGCAGCACAAAAAGCAGGCATACAGGCAGGAGATATTATTATTAAACTGGGCGACTTTATTATTTCTTCAATAGAAAGTTATATGCAGGCCTTAAGTAAATTTAAAAAAGGCGACGCAACCAAAGTACTTATTAAAAGAGGAAATGAAGAAATAGAAAAAGACATTGTATTTTAATTATTAACGACAGAAGCAATTGCATGAAGCTTAAAATTGATAATGAACTTTTAGTTGAAGAGTTTTTTGAAAAAACACTTCTGCTTGGCATTATGGCTTCATTGGAGAGTCACCAGTTTGTTTGGCAGGTAAACCAGGGCTTGCGTTTTGATTTCAGAATAAACAACGAACTTGAAATTCAATTAAGCAAAAAGAAACGGCAATATTATTTTTCTGTCTTTCAGTTTAACGAACCCAATAAAGCAGTTGAGCATTTTTTATATAAAAATCAATTTGAAGGAGAATATCTCTTACCCGAATTTAAACACCTTGATTATTTATGGCTTATTAAAGGCGATTTACCTGAAAAAGAAGAGGAAAAAGAAATGATTAATGGAATAAAAAACATTCAGGCGGTTCAATTGGTAGTTGAACTTACCAATGAAAAAATAAAAAACAAAATGCACCTGATTTTATAAGTAAGTGAAAAGGAAGATTTATTTAAACAAAAAATGTATGTGGCAGCAAACCGATAACAAACTTTATAAGAAATTTGAGTTTAAAAATTTCTCCGAAGCATTTTCTTTTATGACAAGAGTTGCACTGGAAGCAGAAAAGATGGATCATCATCCTTTATGGACGAATGTTTACAACCAGGTTGAAATCTGGCTAAGTACACATGATGCAGGCAATGTGGTAACAGAAAAAGATAAAAAGCTTGCCGGAAAAATTGACAAGCTTTTTTAGAGCATCGTCTGACGCCCTCGTCTTACGATTAATTCAATGAAGAATTATTTAATAAACTGAAACCACTGTTGAAACAATGGCCCCAAAACCGGAACCGGTTTTTCTTCGCCCTGGAATGCAGCTATAATTCCCAATAGCCACAACACAAAAAGAGCAAAAGATAAGATTGAATATACCCAGAACATGCCTCCAAAAAAACTATGCATGGTCATAGATCTTAAAATCCACAACGCAGTGCTGGTAATCAATAATCCAAAAGATTGACGTAAATGATAAACAACCAAAGATGGTTTGGGTGTTGTGTTATTACTTGTAACCATTGAAATAATCCATCCAATCCACCACAAGTAACTTACCCAGGAAGTAGTTTTAGCATCCATAATAAAATTGGTTTAATGTGAAAGAACAACACTAAAGTACTTCCGCTAAATTGTATTCGCAAGTTATTAAGCCAAAACCTGTATTACTTTTTCTGCTTTAGGTATAAGCATTCCTATTGGTTGATTTAACGAAGTAAGTTGATGTGCACTCAGCAACTCCTGTACTTCCGAAAGAGAGTCTATGTTTACTGCAATTAACAGTCCGCCATTTGTTTGCGGATCGGGTAAAAGATTAAACGCTTCCATTACATTTACTCCGGCACCAAAACCAACCTTACTGCTATAACTGTTCCAATTGCGGTATGTAGCATCGGGTACTATTCGTTGAGCAAGATATTCTTTTGCTGCTTCAAGAAAAGGGATTTTGCTGTAGTATAACTCAGCAGACAAACCACTTCCTTCTGCCATTTCAATTAAATGACCAAGCAAACCAAAACCGGTTACATCTGTCATGGCAGTAACGCCTTGTATTTTCCCCAGCGCTTCACCAATGTTATTCAGCTGTATCATTTGTGCTGATGCAATTCCTTTGTGTTCTTCTTTTATGACACTTCTTTTTTCTGCTGTACTTAATATACCTACACCAATTGATTTTGTAAGCAATAATACATTTCCTTCTTTGGCAGTATTGTTTTTTTTAAGATGATTAATTAAAACAGTTCCTGTTACTGCTAAACCAAAAAAGGGTTCAGGGGAGTCAATGCTATGCCCGCCTGCAAGGCTTATGCCCGCTTCATTACAAATGCTTCGGGCTCCATCTAAAACCTGTTGAGCCAATGTGGTTGATAATTTTTCAACCGGCCAACCAAGAATTGCAATTGCCAGTAAAGGCTTGCCGCCCATAGCATAAATATCACTGATTGAATTTGCCGATGCAATGCGGCCAAAGTCAAATGCATCATCTACAATAGGAGTAAAAAAATCGGTTGTTGAAATAAGTGCCGATCCGTTTCCAAGATCATAAACGGCCGCATCGTCTTTGCTGCTATTGCCAACCAATAAATTTTCATCAGGAATATTAATTAGTGTAGTCTTAAGTATTTCTTCTAATACAGCGGGGGCAATTTTACATCCGCAACCTGCGCCATGTGAGAATTGTGTTAACCGGGTTGTTTCTGAACTCATTTGCAAATGTAACCCCAGCAATCAAATTATTTTCTTTGTAATTGTACCGCTGCACTTTTCTTTTTATCAGAGCTGAACCTGATTTCATATTTTATTTCTCCATCACGAATAATCAATAATCCGGTATTTGGCGGAATGGCTCCTTCGTTTTCTGCAAACATTGTAATAACAGTTCCTTCATTTGTATTAGGTAAAAAAATAGTTTGTTTGAACGCTTTAGTACTAAGTTCAACTTTGTTTAATAAGTTGTTGTTGTTTAAATAAACCGACACGCTGTCGCCATCAATAATACCATCATCAACCAATTCAAGAAAAACAGAATCGGAAAGAATGTTAATGGTTCTGAGTATTTCTTTTTGCCTTGATGCCAGTTTTATAGAATCCTGGTTAGGTGTAGCAGGTTTGTTTGCTGACTCTGTTTGTATAGCACCTTTTCTTTCAAGAATTTTTATTAAAGCTGATTTGGATGGATCTGTTTCTTTTTTTAAAAAGGTATTTCCCGTTTGTTGAAATAACTGAAAAACTTTTTTATTAGTTTGTTTCCAGTCACCAGTAGCTTCCTGGTCGTTTGCATTGAAAAATAAAATATGACTTTGTAATACACCTTCTCCTGATGCAGGATTTTGATAGAGAGTTTTTATTTCTGTAACTACCATATAACCCTCAAACAAGGTGCCTTTAATTTCACAGACTGCATAATAATCTGCTGCGCCTGATGTGGAATAAGAATAACCGGTAATGGATTGTTCGTTTTGAAAAAGCAATAACTCATATTTATAAGGTAACTCTGCCTGCAGCAGATTGCTGTTTGTAAATCTGCCAAGCCATATACCTGAAACATCTTGTGAATAACTGTTCAAAGAAGTGAAAAAGAACAATAGAATAAAAAAATACTTCATGATGTAATGAAGGTAAATGTTGATTGATAGCAGTTAATTTTCTTTTCTTCTCAAAAGAACTGAGGAGCTTTTATTTAAAGTAGAACTGAAATATACCGGGTACCGCTCGTTTGTAGTTGTAATCAGCAGCAAACCGGTGTTGGGGGGAATAGCCCCAAGGTTATCAGCAAATAAAGTAAGCTGAATCATTTCGCCCGGTTTAAAGTAAATTGTTTTTTTAAATGCTTTTGCAGTTAGCCCAACTTTTGAAACAAGCAGTTCGTTGTTTAGAAATATACTCACCGTATCACCATCAATTTCACCATTATCATATAAGGCTAATACAACACTGTCTTCAGAAAAATCATAGGCCTGAATAATTTCAGTTGTTCGTTTAACAATGATTGGATTGTTAATAACAGGCATTTGATTTTTATCAACCATTGGCTTTGTAGCATTAGAAGAATCATTGGTTATGTTTCCAATTTTAACAACATCTGTATTTGGTTTTTCTTTTGGCAAAACCGGTGTAACAGGTTTGGGTTCTGTTTTAACGGTAACCGGAGAGTTTTGATTTTGAGCTGTAGTAACAGGTTTATTCGTTTGTGGTTTTGGTTGATTGACTGGTTGCGTTACAACAGGCTTTTCTTTTGGTTTGTTAACAGCTACGTCTGTATTTTGTTTTGTTTGATTTACAACAACCGGTTTGTTTGTTTGTGGTTTTGGTTGATTGACTGGTTGCGTTACAACAGGCTTTTCTTTTGGTT
>DAIOWB010000007.1:0-11266 GCA_036758725.1 Lacibacter sp. | reverse complement strand
TGTTAACCGCTATATCTGTATTTTGTTTTGTTTGATTATTAACAGCTTGTTCTTTTGGCGTATTCGTTTTTGTTATTTGTACCGAATCTGTTTTTGTAATGATTGTTGGAATGCTGACTACAGGTGGCAATGGATTATTTTGTTTGGGCTCATTACCAACAACCGATGGAACATTTGTTTGAGGTTTTGTTTCATTTCCTACCTTGCCTGCAATGGTTTGTACTGTATCAACTTTCGTTTGAACAATTGCTGGTTGTACATCAGGTTTGTTAGGAGCCACCGCAACAACAGGTTGTGGTTTGGTTTTTTCTTCAAATGCCATGTCTTTGCTCAGCCCATTATCTTCAAGACGCTTATAAAGCTGAGTGGCTAAATAATTTTGTTCTCTGTTTACGGCTACTTTCCCGGTAATGGGTAAAAAGTTTTTCCATCTGGATGTGCTCCACTCTCCGGGTAAAACGGCAGAACTGTCTTCAATATCTTTTAGCTTAAAAAAGAAAACAGTTTTTACTCCCTTTGTTTTTTCTTTGAAATTATTAGAAACTGATTTTTCATCTTCTACAACCAAAACACTATCTACAATTCTGGCATTTACTTTTACAAGATTGTAATAGAGAATATCGTCAACAATAAATAAACGGTGGCAATAGCCATATAATTTTCCATCTTTTTCTTTTAGTGTTAATTCAAAATCAACGGTATACCTGGGGCTGTCAACTTCCATTTTTCCCTTGTACACACCGGTTACTACTTGTGCAGAAGTATTTAGAGAAAGGATCAGTAAAAGAAAAAAAAGGAAATAGTTTTTCATTTTATTGCGGTTGTAAAAGCTGTTTCATATTTGATTCGTGTACGGTTTTGCAGGGGATCTTTTGTATTAACGCTTCAAGGTTCTCTCTGTTGTGCAACCCCTTTGAATACCATTTGTCATAATACGTAAGTAAGATACGAAAACAATCTTTTATTCTTCCTTCAATTAAAGCATTAACAGATTCTTTGGTTTCCAGTCCGCCCAATCTTTTTTTAATACGCACTACAGCGTTGATTAATTTCTCTTTATCTAGTTTTCCGTATTCTTCTGTAATATGTTGAAGTCGTTCTTCAAATGGAATATCTAAAAAAAACAAGGGCTTTGTTCGCATGTGTTTCCAAAAAGTAATTGGAATATTTACATCACCTATACGCTGACTTTCATCCTCAACCCAAAAAGGCTTTTGTTTTTCAGATGCAAAAAATAATTCAAGAGCAAGCTTGTTTTCAAACAGTTCCTGGCTGGGCTGTTTAGGCATACCAATATTTCCAAATGCTGATCCTTTATGATTTGCAAGCGCTTCAAGATCAATAATGATTTCATTTTCTTTTTGCAATGCATTTAAAACATGCGTTTTACCGCTACCAGTATTGCCACCTATTACATGGAGCGTATATTCTTTTTCAAATTGTTCTAAAACCCATTTTCTGAAAACTTTATAACCGCCAACTAGTGTATAAACTTTAAACCCATACAAATCGAGTAACCAGGCTACTCCTGCACTACGCATACCGCCACGCCAACAGTGAATAAGTACAGTTTTAGAGTCAGTAGCCGATAGTTGTGAGTCATTAGTGTTTATTACCGGCTTGTAACTAGCAGCTAATGACTCTGCTTCTTCAACCATTTTTCTCATTTTAACGCCAAAAAAGTCAAGACCAATTTTTATTGCTTCTTCTCTGCTATTTTGTTTGTATGTAGTACCTACAACTTTTCTTTCTTCATCAGTAAACAAGGGTAATGAGTATGCAGCAGGAATATGGGCATGATGATATTCACCCGGGCTTCTTACATCCAGCACAGGAAATTTTTTTGCCAGACTCAAAAACTCTTCAATATTTATTTTTTGTATAGCCATGTTGTTGAGTACAAAATTATTTATTACCTGTTGAACGCAGAATAGTTATAACCCAGATGAATAATGAAAGACTGAAAAAAACAATGGTCAACTTTTTACTGATGTTAAAAAGCATAATGTTTGCGGTAAAAAAATAAGCATAGCACATTAACAGAAAAGAAATAATTCCAAGCAATCTGCAAATGTTGCCTATTAAATGAAGATTGATCATAACAAAAAGTCCTGCCTAATGGCAGGACCCGTTTATTTATTTTCTTTAATTTGAATGTTTACGTCTTTACCCTTTTTTTCAATCTGGATTTTTCCGCCCCCATCTGTTTTTAATTCCACTTTACCATCTTTGCCTTCAATTTTAATTCCGTCGGTTGAATTGATTTTAATGTTTACAGAATCATTGTTTTCGTCTTTTGCTTTAACAGAGATTCCATTATCATTCATCTTTACTTCACCCGAATCAGTCTTAATTTCAATGTTGGTTTGGCTGTTTTCTTTTTCTTTATCTGATTTTTGTGAATATTCTTCACAACCAATAAAAGCTAACAGCACAAAAGCAATAACAAAATTTTTCATGTTCGTTGTTGTCTTTTGTTGAGAAAATAATTTTAACTGTTCATTGTAATCAGGAACTCCTGGTTATCTTTTGTTCCTCTCATATGTTGTAACAGCGTATTCATTGCTTCTTCCGTGTTCATATCTGCAAGATGCCTGCGTAACACCCACATTCTTTTTGATGTGTCTTTATCAAGCAACAATTCATCTCGGCGTGTACTGGAAGCAACAATATCAATGGCAGGGAAAATTCTTCTGTTGGCAAGTTTACGATCAAGAGCAAGCTCCATGTTGCCGGTACCTTTAAATTCTTCAAAAATTACTTCATCCATTTTGCTGCCGGTATCAACCAATGCAGTTGCAACTATAGTTAATGAACCACCATTTTCAATTTTACGTGCTGCACCAAAAAACTGTTTTGGTTTTTGCATAGCATTCGCTTCAACACCACCGCTTAATACTTTGCCGCTCGATGGAGCTACTGTATTATGTGCTCTGGCTAAACGTGTAATAGAATCAAGCAATATAACCACATCATGTCCGCACTCAACAAGACACTTTGCTTTTTGTAAAGCAATGGTACTAACCTTAACATGTTTCTCAGCTGGTTCATCAAACGTACTGGCAATTACTTCAGCTTTTACACTGCGTTCCATATCAGTAACCTCTTCAGGCCGCTCATCAACCAACACAATCATTAAGTAACATTCAGGATGGTTTTCTGCAATAGCATTTGCCAGCTCTTTCAATAACATGGTTTTACCTGTTTTTGGTTGAGCTACAATTAAACCACGCTGTCCTTTACCAATTGGAGTAAACAAATCCATGATTCGTGTACTCAGGTTTGTTGATTGCGTAGTAAGATTTAATTTTTCAAAAGGAAACAAAGGTGTTAAATAATCAAAAGGAACACGGTCTCTAACTGCTTCAGGGCTTTTGCCATTTATGGTATCAACTTTTAATAAAGCAAAATATTTTTCACCTTCTTTGGGAGGTCTTACAGCACCATAAACCGTATCGCCTGTTTTTAAACCAAACAATTTTATTTGAGATGGAGATACATATACATCATCGGGGCTTGATAAATAATTATAATCGCTTGAACGAAGGAACCCATATCCATCGGGCATCATTTCTAATACACCTTCGGCAAGAATAATTCCGTCAAACTCAATATTAAACGCTTGCTCACGACGAGTAGGATATTGTCTTTGAGGAACAACTGGTGCCGCAGCTCCTGTTTCCTGTCCCTGCTCCTGTTGTTGTTCTTGATCTTGCTCGTTTTCTTGTTCCACGGTTTGTTGATCTTGCTGTGTATCTTCTGCAAGATTGTTTCCAATTTCAAGTTCGGGACCAGCCACAAACTCATCTTCACCGGGAAGAGTAAACCCGGGAGGAATAATTGGAATAATGATCTCCGGCTTTTTTAGTTCTTTTTTAAGAACAGGAGCAACTTTCTTTTTGCGTACTTTATCAGCCGCATCGGGTTCGCCGGCTTCAACAGAAGATTCTGCTGCTGCTTCTGAAGATGTAGGTTTAAGAATTCGCTTACGTTTGCCTTTTTCTTCTGCTCCTTTGGGTTCGCTTGCCATAACTGCTTGTTTATCGAGGATTTTATAAATAAGTTGCTGTTTATCCAGTTTTTTTGCGCCGGTAATTTTGAGTTCATCGGCTATGTCCAGCAATTCGGGAACGAGCATGTCGTTCAAAAGTGAAATATCGTACATAAGAAATTTAATTCATTAACACAAAATCGAAATCGTAAGTAGTTGTTTTTTTCAGAAAAAGAATGTGTTGATTAAAAACTAAGGGATTGGCAACGACTAAATTTGATGAGCTTATGAAGTAACGGGTCTTAAATATCAGTCAGTTTCCAATGCAATGTTACGGCAATTTTCAGAAAAGCAAAAAAATATCATTAGCATAGATTTAGAAGAGCTCATAATTAATACGGTTTATAGCATAAATAGGATTTACTCAAGATGGAGTAATTATCTTTGCCGCTCAAAATTTCAAGGAATGTTTAATAAACGGGTGAAGATCAGGGAACTGCTTAGCAGTGAACCACAAGGACAGGAAGCAATTGTTATGGGTTGGGTTCGTACTTTTCGAAACAACCAGTTTATTGCATTAAACGACGGCAGCACCAATCAAAACCTGCAAGTAGTGCTTGAATTGGGAAAATTTGATGAAAACATTCTGAAACGGATTACTACTTCTGCATCTCTTAAAGTAACCGGAATTGTAATGGCTTCATTGGGTAAAGGACAAAAGCTTGATCTCAAAGCAACTTCTATTGAAATACTTGGGGACAGTGATGCAGAAAAATATCCGCTTCAACCCAAAAAGCATAGCCTTGAATTTTTAAGAGACATTGCACATTTAAGATTTCGTACCAA
Organism: Lacibacter sp.; assembly: GCA_036758725.1. Classification (GTDB taxonomy): domain Bacteria; phylum Bacteroidota; class Bacteroidia; order Chitinophagales; family Chitinophagaceae; genus Lacibacter. The sequence continues at coordinate 6,429 of DAIOWB010000007.1, read as the reverse complement.
CACATTTGGTTCGGTATTCCGTATCAGGCATTCTTTAGCTTTTGCTGTTCATAAGTTTTATAATGAGAAAGGGTTTATTTATCTCCACACGCCAATCGTTACAGCCAGTGATGCAGAAGGTGCTGGTGAAATGTTTCGTGTAAGTACATTGCCATTTGATAATCCGCCAAGGAACGATGATGGTTCAATAAATTATAAAGAAGATTTTTTTGGAAGAGCAACAAACTTAACTGTTAGCGGACAATTAGAAGGTGAGTTGGGCGCTACTGCGTTTGGTGAGATTTATACATTTGGTCCAACATTCCGTGCAGAGAACTCAAACACTGCAAGACATTTAGCAGAGTTCTGGATGATTGAACCAGAAATGGCTTTTTGTGATTTAGAAGATAACATGAATCTGGCAGAAGAATTTATAAAGTATATCATTCGGTATGCAATGGAAAATAACAAGGAGGATCTTGAGTTTCTTGCACAACGTTTAGCTGAAGAAGAAAAACAATTGCCACAGGATAAGCGTAGTGAAATGGGATTGATAGAAAAACTGGAGTTTGTTTTGAACAATGATTTTGAACGCATCACTTATACCGAAGCCATCGAAATTTTATTGCAATCGCCGGCGTATAAAAAGAAAAAATTTCAGTACGATGTAAAGTGGGGTATTGATATGCAAAGTGAACACGAAAGATACCTGGTTGAAAAGCATTTTAAAAAGCCGGTAATTGTTTCCAATTATCCAAAAGAGATCAAGGCCTTTTATATGCGCCAGAATGATGATGGCAAAACTGTTGCCGCTATGGATATCCTTGCGCCGGGCATAGGAGAAATTGTTGGTGGCTCTCAAAGAGAAGAAAGACAGGATAAGCTGGAACAACGTATGAAAGAAATGCATGTGCCAGCAGAAGAACTTTGGTGGTATTTAGATACAAGACGTTATGGAACAGTGCCCCATGCCGGTTTTGGACTTGGTTTTGAGCGGATGGTTCAGTTTGTAACGGGAATGACGAACATCCGTGATGTAATTGCTTTTCCCCGCACACCTAAAAACTGTGAGTTTTAAGCAACAAGCAGCGCTAAAAAACGTTTAGTTATCTTTAAGAAAATATTATTCTATGCAAAAAAGCCTATTAATCTTTCTGTCGGTCATTCTTATTTTAAGCTCAAGCAGTTGTAAGAAAAAGAAAGGGCCCGTTGTTGATCTTGGCGATTATCAGCCAATTACAACAGGCAGCGAATGGAACTACACAGTTACAGGAACCGGAAGCGGCACTTATAAAATAACATCAACGGGCAGAGATACTTCAGTAAACGGGAAAACATATAAAGTAATGACCAATTCTGCCGGCCCTAATGAATATTATAATAAAACAGGGAACGATTATTTCCGCTTTGCTAAACTTGCAGAATTTAATAATCAGTCAGTAGAACTTTTATATCTGAACGATAATTTGGCTGTAAACCAAACATGGGTTGAAACAAAAACAATTAACGTGAATGTAACCGGATTTGGAAATGTTCCTGTTACTGCTGTGTTCACATTTACAGTTGCCGCAAAAGGAATAAGCCATACTGTTAATGGCGTTGTATTTAAAGATGTAATTAAAATTACGGCTGTACCGGTGTTTTCTGCTTTTGGAAGTGTAATTCCAAATACATCCGACCTGCAATATTTTTATGCAAGAAAAGCAGGGTTGATTAATAGTAAAACAACCTTAACCATTCCACTTGCATCAGTTAATGCAAGCTCTGAAACAATTCTTACAACTTATATAATTAAATAAAAGAGAAGTTAATAAATGAAAAAGCCGCTTACTTAAGCGGCTTTTATATTTTATATTAATTCGTTTTGTTTTTAAAAGCTTTAATCCTGTCATCAATATTTTTTCTAACATTCATATAAAACAGATTAATGTCGCCGGCATGATAATTTTTCATTGTCGATAAAAAACTAAAGGGAAACTTTGGCTTATTAATCCACAGAATACCATTTGTAATTCGGGCCCCGTTTGTATGTTTTAATATTTTATTATAGTTATAAAGAACGGCACCCTGGTTTTCGCTTCTTGAAACCATCGCTTCATCCATGGTCCAGGTTAACGGATTTACTACCCACGACGAACCGTTTTCTTTTTTTACAAATTCAGTCAGATATCCTTCTTTAAAAGTTCTCCATGTTGCAAAACAGCCTGTAGAACCAGGGTCGGCACATGCTGTAATATTGTTGAAGTATGTTTTTGGAATGGCCATGCCAATTATGTAAGCACATACCAACTGTTTCTGCAAAGCCTTGTTTTCAAAATATTCTTTTAGTAATCTTTTTGCATGATATGTCCCCTGGCTATGACCTGCAATAATTATGGGCCTGCCTTGATTATAATACTCTAAATAATATTCAAAAGCAGTTTTAACATCGGTGTAAGCTAAGTCCAATGCATTTTTTGAAGAATCTGTTCCAAGCGTATAAAAAGAATAAATATGTGCTTGCCTGTAACGGGGTGCAAAAACACGACAATTTTTATTAAACACACTTGCCTGATAAAGAATAGAAGTATAATCCGTTTTAGCATTTAGTTCCCCATCATTAATGTCAGCATTCCAAACAACGCCCTGCAATTTTTTTGAAGTTAAGGTTGTAGGATGCAGAAAAAAAACATCAACACTTGTATCAATAGGTTCGTTTTTTAAAGAGCGGGATATACTGTCAGACGGATCTTTTTTCCAGGGATGTGCTGCCCAGTATTTTAAATTAGAATAATCAGGAACAGAACCAGAAGCAGATGAAAAGGTTTTTGAATATTCTTCTTTAAAGGATTCATAAGAAGGTTTGCAAGCGGTAAAAAAAATCAATAAAAGCAGAAGGGAAAAATATCTGTTCATTTAATCAATCTTATTTTTTGTTTTTGAAACTAAAAGCAAACAAAGTAACTTAATTTATTTTCATTCTGATTAATTGTTGAAGGGCCTTTAGTAGTTTAAAAGTTTTATTGGGCACATCAGGATTTTCAATATCTTTCTTTTTGTATTTGCAATTAGGATCATCAATTGTTTATTTAAAAGATGATTGGGAAAAAGAAATAAGACTGGTTTAGAAATATGAATAAGAAAACAGGAGTAAAATAATTTAGAAAAAACGTTTTAACCATTGAAGTTTATACGCCATATCCCCTTTTTAAAAGCTGTACTCATCTACACTTTAACTGCTTTTGGCGGACCGCAAGGGCATTTTGGAATGATGATGAAAACCTTTGTAAAAAAACGAAGAGATGTTACGGAAAAGGAATTAACAGATCTTCTTTCGTTTTGTCAATTATTACCAGGGGCCAGTTCTACTCAAACAATAACACTGATAGCGTATAAAAGAGGCGGCTTTTTATTATCTATCATTACTTTTTTAATTTGGGTAACACCTGCTTGTGTCATGATGGGTGCACTTTCATTCCTTGTACATTATTTCGATAAAAGGGCATTACATACAGATATTTTTAAATTCCTTCAACCAATGGCTGTAGGGTTTCTGGTATATGCAACATGGAATGCATTCAGGGTTACAATCAACAACAATATTACAAGAGTGATTATGGCGGTTGCAGCATTGCTGGTATATATTTTTTTTAAAACACCCTGGGTTTTTCCGATTGTACTAGTGGCAGGAGGAATTGTTACAAACTTTAGTGACCGTCGTATTCCACAAAAAGATGTTCCAAGCAAAATAATAAAATGGTCAAATATCTGGATGTTTGTTTTTGTTTTTGGAATGGCTGGTTTTTTAAGTGAAACAGCAAGAAAACAAAATTGGGAAAATAAAAGAGCCTTTAACCTCTTTGAAAACTTTTATCGTTTTGGTAGTTTGGTTTTTGGTGGAGGACAAGTATTGGTACCAATGATGTATGAGCAGTTTGTTATAAGAGAAAAAACGCAATACATGAGCGGAGAAGAACTATTAACAGGTGCCGGATTTGTACAAGGCATTCCGGGTCCGGTATTTTCAATGGCATCTTATGCAGGTGGAATGGCCATGAGAAATGAAGGTGCCGGAAAGCAAACACTAGGTATAATAATTGGAGCTGTTGGAATTTTTCTGCCCAGCGCTTTATTGGTTTTATTCTTCTTTCCAATCTGGCAAAATTTAAAAAAGTATGCAGTTGTTTTCCGATCGCTTGAAGGAATTAATGCTGCAACAGTAGGTTTAATGGTTGCTTCAGCATTTTATCTGGCAAGAGATATTTCATTATTGGAAATGAAAACAATCAGTTATGTAAATCTGATTGTGATTTTTTCTACTGTTATTCTGCTAAGCACAACAAAAATACCACCCCCTATTATTGCGTTGATTTGCCTTTTACTTGGTTGGATCTTTTAGCTTATAGTAACCCGCTTTTTCTATTTCTTCATATACAATATCAGGCACAAGAAAGCGGATGGATTTATTGGATTGTATTAACTGACGGATATGTGTAGCCGAAATCTCAAGGAGAGGAGCCTTTACTTCAATCAGGGTTTTTATTTGTTGTTGTTTAATTTCAAACCCCGGACGGGTATATACATAAACAGAATAGTTGTTCATGATCTGTTCGGCATTCTTCCATTGGTGCAGGTTTTGTAAACTATCACTTCCCATTATAATGGAAAACTCATTATGCGGATATTTTTCTAAAAGATAAGTAAGTGTGTTAATTGTATAAGATGGTTTGGGTAACCGAAACTCAATATCAACCGCTTTTAATTGCAAACTGTTTTCAATAGCCAGGTTTACCAGGTGCAAACGATCATATTCACTCAACAATTGTTTTTGTTGTTTAAACGGATTAAGAGGGGAAACCACAAACCAAACTTGTTGTAATGGAGATTCATTTAATAGATGCTGAGCAATAATTAAATGGCCGTTATGGATAGGATTGAAAGAGCCAAAATATAAACCAATTTTCATTAAAATATTGATTAATAATTAGTTATGAACATTAACGAGCACGCTGTCGGCCTCGGTAATACGTAAACTCAATAAATATCCGGCAACTTTAATGCTTATAGGGTCACCTAAAGGCGCTTGCATTTCCACAACTATTTCTTCTCCCGGCACACAGCCCATTTCCATCAACTTTAAAAAAAACTCGTCGTTTTCAAAAGAATGGATTGTTGCTTTTTCGCCTGGTTCTAACTCCGAAAGTTTTTTCATAATCAATGCAAAAGTATTGTTTCCCTATCTTAAAGTTTTCCGATTTTTGAGGAATCATGAAGAATTCAAATGTGTATTTTTTTTATCAGGAAGTTTCATTTGCATTCAGAAACAGAAACAAACTAAAATCATTTCTGGTAAAGATGTTTAAAAAAGAAGGATTTGTCTTAAAACAATTAAATGTCATCTTCTGTACTGACAGGGCTTTGCTTGAAATGAATCGTAGATATCTAAAACATGATTATTTCACCGATATAATAACTTTTTCTCTTTCTGAAAAGAATAAACCTATTGAAGCTGAACTTTATATAAGTGTTGATCGAATTAAGGAAAATGCCCGCATTAATATTCAAACGTTCAATCAAGAGCTTCATCGGGTCATTTTTCATGGCTGCCTGCACCTTTCAGGGTATAACGACAAATCTTCACAACAAATTAAGATCATTCGTGAAAGGGAATCCCATTATTTGCGTTTATACTTTCTAAAATAAACTCTTGTTCCACGTGAAACACATCTTTTTTGCATTCATGCTTTTTTGCGTTTTTTCTTTAAAAGCACAGGGGGTTATGACGCTTCAGGACAAACCATTTGAATTTAACCGAGCCATTGATAGTGTTTTGTGGAAGGAAATTAATAAAGAAAGGATTTTTACCTCTTTATCTCAACAAGATCAATTGACATTCTACTGGACCAACTATTTTAGGCAAAACCCTAAGCGCTTTTATAATCTTGTTATAAAAGAATTTATCAGTCAGTTTCCTGAGGCAAATTCGTCTGAATTAAAAAGCCTGGAGAAAGACATTTTAAAGGCCCCGGAAAAGCTTCCAATCTTATATCCTGAGAAAGGACTATTGAAAATGGCTGCTTTACATAGTTCTGATTTGGTAAAAAGAGGCGCCGTTATATCACACACATCAAAATCAGGAAAAAATTTTGTACAAAGAATCAATGAAACTGGAGTTTATAGGTGTGGAGCTGAAAATATTTATATCGGTTCGCCCGATCCGTTGGAAGCCTTAATTGCCTTGCTAATTGATATGGGGGTTCCTGATAAAGGACACCGGATGAACCTGTTAGACCCAAAATTTGGGAAAATGGGGGTTTCATTTATTATTATTTCTCTTAAAAAGGGGTTGCTTGAACAGGTTTTTGCTTGTCCCTGATGTTCCACGTGGAACTTCTAAGCTTTCCTCACCCCAACATTTCAATCTATCTTTGCGAGCCTAACTTTTAAAGGGTCATACATGTTTCCAGAATA
>DAIOWB010000006.1:8428-29576 GCA_036758725.1 Lacibacter sp. | reverse complement strand
AAAATATCATACCAACTGGATAACAGAATAATTTCAAACATGAATTATCAACTCATCATAAGTGTTTTAGCTGGTATTGCTTGTTTATTAATACTCATCTTGCATTTTAAAGTGCCAGCTTTTATTTCATTACTCATAGCCAGTATAACTACCAGTCTTATTGCCGGTATGCCGGGTGAAAAAATAATTAATACCATTCAGGAAGGCATGGGTTCTACTCTTGGTTTTGTTGCTACAGTAGTTGGCCTGGGTGCTATGTTTGGCGCCATCCTTGAAAAATCGGGCGGTGCTTTGGCCATAGCCACTCATCTGCTTAAAAAGTTTGGTGAAAAAAATGCTTCACTTTCAATGTCTATAACAGGATTAGTTATTGCCATTCCTGTTTTTTTTGATGTGGCATTTATATTATTGGTACCTATTCTCTATGCTATTCAGAAAAAAACCGGAAAGTCTTTATTGTTGTATGCTATACCCTTGTTGGCTGGTCTTGCATTTGGTCATGCCTTTATACCACCAACACCAGGCCCCATTGCAGTAGCTGAAATTATAGGAGCTGATATGGGTTGGGTTATTCTTATTGGATTTTTAATTGGTATACCAACCGTTTTACTTAGTGGATTGGTTTTTGGAAAATTCATTGCTAAAAAGATTTATATCAATTCCCCACAAATTATCGATAGCACAGAAGAACAAACAGAACTACCCGGTTTCAGCATTGTTTTTTCCATTCTTTTTTTACCCATTGTTTTAATTTTATTAAGCACCATGGTAAAATCAGGATTAATACCGGTAACCAATATAAGATTGCTGGATATAATTTCATTAATCGGGCATCCGTTTACAGCACTCATCATTGCAAACTTAATAGCATGGTATATTCTCGGCATCAAAAGGGGTTTTACAGCTATACAGTTGCTCGACATAACAACAAAATCATTGGCCCCTGCCGGTACTATTATTTTATTAACAGGGGCAGGTGGAGTATTTAAACAGGTTTTGGTAAATACCGGTGCAGGAAAAATGCTGGCAGAATCTTTAACAGGAATGGGGCTGCCGGTTATTGTATTTGCTTTTATTGCAGCTGCTTTTATACGCATTTTACAAGGTTCTGCAACAGTTGCCATGATTACCTCTGCAGGTTTAGTAGCACCTTTGCTTACCAACAATTCTTTGTCCTCTATTCAATTGGCAACATTGGTAACAAGCATTGCTTCTGGAGCAACCATTATGTCGCATGTAAATGATAGTGGATTCTGGTTGGTTAAGCAATACCTCGGACTTACTGAAAAACAAACATTCCGGTCATGGACAGTAATGACTACATGGCTGGCTCTGACAGGCTTTTTATTTTCTATACTCATATTTTTTCTTTTTTAAATAAAAATAAATACATCCTGTTTTATGTTTTATTATTTTTTAATTGATGAAAGATGTGGGTGACTTTTATCACCTCCTGTTGCAAAATAAAATTATCACTAGGAATAATTAATTACCAGATGAGAGATCAGGATGCAGAAATTTTACTAAATTGATTACTCATTAAACAGCTTGCAAAATGAAACGATTGATGCTTTTACATTTCCTGGTACTCCTGTCTTATGGATGTTTTAGTCAAAGTTTTAAATCCATCTTTAATGGTAAAGATTTAACAGGGTGGACAATTAACGGAACAGAAAAATGGTATGTTGAAAAGAAAGAACTTATTTGTGAAAGCGGACCCGATAAACAATATGGCTATTTATCAACCAATAAAAATTATAAAAATTTTGAGTTAATTCTTCACTTTAAACAGGAATCCAATGGCAATAGCGGAGTATTCATCCGTTCAACCATTGAAGGCACAAAGATCAGTGGCTGGCAAATAGAAGTTGCTCCGGAAAATGAGCATACAGGTGGCATTTATGAATCTTACGGCCGTGGCTGGTTAATACAACCAAAACCAGAAGATGAAAAATGGTTAAGGATGGGCAAATGGAATACACTTCGCATTTTAGTGAATGGCGATGAAGTTACAAGCTGGTTAAATGGACATCAGATGGTTTATTTCAAAGATGAAAAAATTGGCAAGGGTGCAGGCTTTATTGCTTTGCAGATACACGAAGGAGGGGGAATTAAAGTAAGATGGAAAAACATCAGAATAAAAGAACTTTAATATAGTACAGGCTTTAAACAGTGCTCTTTTAAAAATATTTTTTATAAAAAATTACATACTTTTCATCATCCATTTACAAAACATAATCAGTTAATAAATGAAAAATAATGCTGAATCATCACGCAGAAGTTTTATTAAGAAACTGGCAGCGGCCTCAGCTTCGGTTGCTGTTGGTACGCATGTTGCTGCCGGAGAAAATAAATCTGTTTATTATCAAAAGCTAAAACGTTTGCCAAATAGTGCAAACGACAAAATCAATATTGCGTTAATAGGCGCAGGTGGTATGGGTGTACAAGATGTACTTACAGCACTTAAAGTACCCAATACAAAAATTGTAGCTGTTTGCGACTTATATGAAGGCCGCTTAAAAGAGGCTGCTGCAAATTGGGGAAAAGATCTTTTTTTAACCCGGCATTATAAAGATATTTTAAATCGTAAAGATGTTGATGCTGTCATTATTGCCACACCCGATCACTGGCACCAGCAAATTTCAATTGATGCTATGCGTGCAGGTAAGCATGTGTATTGTGAAAAACCAATGGTTCATGGTATTACAGAAGGCCCTGCAGTAATAAAAACACAAAATGAAACAGGAAAAATTTTCCAGGTAGGCAGCCAGGGAGTTTCTTCTTTAGGAAATGAAAAAGCAAAAGAGCTATTGAAAGATGGAGCTATTGGTCAATTAAATTATGCAGAAGGTTTTTGGGCTCGTCATTCACCTGTTGGTGCATGGCAATATCCAATTCCTGCAGATGCTTCTCCTGTTACTGTAGATTGGGATACTTATATAAGTAATACCAATAAACGGCCTTTTGATGCCACCCGTTTTTTCAGATGGAGAAATTATCTTGATTATGGCACAGGCATGTCAGGCGACCTGTTTGTACATCTTTTTTCAAGTTTACATTTTATTACCAACTCATTTGGCCCAAATAAAATTTATGCATCGGGAGGATTACGTTATTGGAAAGATGGCAGAGAAGTGCCGGATGTTTTATTAGGAACATTTGATTATCCTGAAACAAAAGCACATGCTCCTTTTAATCTTTCTTTACGTTGCAATTTTGTTGATGGCACCAGTGGAACTACGTATTTAAAATTAGTAGGCAGTGAAGGTTCAATGGATATTACTTGGGATAGTGTAACATTAAAACGAAATAAAACCATTGAATCTGACGATCCTTTTTATATTGAACAAATGAAAAAAGCGGGCACACCTGTTTCTGATAGAAAAAGAATTTTGCCTCCTGAAGAATATACGTTTGCTGCAGAAAAAGATTATATGGGCGGACCTTATGATCACTTTGTAAATTTCTTTAATGCTATCAGAAATGGAGGAAAAGTAACAGAAGATGCAGTGTTTGGATACCGAGCTGCAGCACCTGCCCTTTTATGTAACGATAGTTACAACCAGAATACAGCTATACAATGGAATCCTGAAACAATGCAATTAATAAAAAAATAAATCCCGGTTATGACAACAACGTTTTTTAAAACAACCACTTTATTACTTTTTATAGTTTGCTCATCTTTTTTGTTGTTATCAAAAGAAACAGGAAAAGGTAAATGGATAACCTTGTTTGATGGAAAAACATTTAACGGCTGGCATGGTTATAACAAAACGGGTGCTATTACAAACTGGGCTATTGAAGATGGAGCTATGGTTTGTTTGGGTGCAGCACCCGATGCTCATGGTGGCGACATTGTTACCAACGAAGCTTATGAAAATTTTGAATTAAGATGGGAATGGAAAATGACCAAAGGAGGAAATAGTGGTGTAATGTACCATGTATTGGAGGGTGTAAAGTATCATGCACCATATGAAACAGGACCCGAATACCAAATGATTGATGATATTAGTTTTCCCGAAAAACTGGAAGAATGGCAAAAAACAGGAGCCGATTATGCAATGAATGTACCCAACAACAAGAAAAAATTAAAAGCCATTGGCGAATGGAATACCAGTAAGATAATTTTCAATAAAGGTCATGTAGAGCATTGGTTAAATGGAAAAAAAATTGTTGAATTCCAGGCTTGGGATGCAAAGTGGTTAAAAGAAAAGCAAGAAGGGAAATGGAAAGATTATCCTGATTATGGATCAGCAAAAAAAGGATTGATTGCTTTACAGGATCACGGCAATAAAGTATACTTTAAAAATATTAAGATCAGAGTTTTGTAAGTAATGGCTGATTAAAAATTAAAATTTTTGTAACTAATTTATTTTTTCCCTGCAATACGTTTCAACATATTTCTGAAAATAAAAAAATGAAACGGAAGCATGGAGTACCAGTAATTTCTTCCTAAAATTCCATTAGGCCGGAAAGTGGCAGTTTGTTTTAAATAACAGCGGTAATTATTTTTAACTATAGAGAATTCAAGCCAGGCTTCTCCGGGTAATTTCATTTCAGAATATAGAAGCAGGCGATGATTTTTTTTATCGGCTAATAACACTCTCCAGAAATCAAGAGCATCACCGGTTTGTATATCCTTATCACTTCGTCTTCCTCTGCCAAGGCCAACACCTCCAACTAATTTATCCAGCAACCCTCTGATGCGCCATAAATAATCGGCATAATACCAACCCTGGTTGCCACCAATCCCAAAGAAACGCTCTGCTACTTCTTCTACTTCACTTTTATCGATTTCAATCCATCTTTTATCTCTGTAGCATCCATTTACTGGCACTTCTATAAATTGATTAACTTCTAATCTATTTAAACTGCTCGATGCTGCATCTGTCCAGCTTGAAAGAACCATGTTTTGCTCAATCTTCACAAAAGCAAGCTTAATTGCTTCTTTGTAAGAAATGAGTTCCTGAGGAATAATTTCCTGAATAGACTGATCTTTACATATTAAATCATTCTTCATGCTTTGTACCAACTGGCTTGCAATACTAAAATTAGCTGAAGTAGTAAGATATAACCAATAAGCAGACAGGCCCGGAAATAAAACGGGCAAGGAAATAATATAACGTTTATAACCACGTACCGCAGCAAACTCTAGGAGCATTTGTTTATAAGAAAGAACTTCAGGTCCACCAATTTCAAAAGTCTTATTTAAGGTTTGTTCATTTAATAAACTTTTACATAAGTAGTTAACTAAATTTCTGATTGCAATAGGCTGGCATTTTGAGTTAAGCCAGCGTGGTACAATCATAAGGGGTAATTTTTCAGTTAGGTCACGTATAATTTCAAATGAAATACTTCCCGAACCAACAATAATACCTGCTTCAAAAATTGTATAATCTATTCCGGAATTTATCAAAACATCTTTAACAGCTTTACGAGCCAATAAATGATTCGACAATTTTTTTTCATTACTGATTCCACCTAAATAAATAATCTGCTTTACCTGTGTAAGTGTTGCAACCAGCACAAAACAACCTGCCGCCCTTATTTCATATTCTTTTAATGTTGTTGTAGTATCACCCAGTGAGTGAATAAGGTAATATGCAACATCAAAAGTTTTATGATTAAAATTCTGTACAGCATTTTCCGGGTGGAGAAAATCAAATTCAATGATACTCACTTTACTCAATAAATCCGGTGATGGTTGAAAGCGGTTTTTATCTCTAACTACACAGGTTACTTCATGCCCTGCCTCTATCAGTACTGGTAAAAGTCTCATTCCAATATAACCATTGGCTCCGGTAAGTAAGATTCTCATTTTTGAAAGTATAAACTGGCCGTTATTTCTGTAATAAGTATTACGTTTTGCCTTTGCTTAAATAATGATTAAAATTACTACGTTATAAAGTGGTTTCCCAAAATTGTTTCAAACCAAATAAAGTAGGCTGATTACCCTGAAAATATTTTAGCAAGGAGGTACAACGAAGCAATCTGCAATCATACACAGTATAATCGTCTTGTTTACGTCATTACGAAGCACAAAGCAATCCTTTTTGTTAAGTCCAGAGTTTATTTTAACAACAACAATTGCCCTATATGATTTGCCATGTGATTTGTACGGCTTATAACAACATTCAATTTATTTCTGTGTGGTTCTTTAGCAAAATCTTCGGCTGATACAGCTGCATGTTTGCTAAGCCATTCATCAACCGTAGATTTCTGAAAATGGAAGTCCAGTTTTGCATTTACAGCTGCAAGGTTTTCTTTCAGTTCATGAATGGCAGGCATTTGAAGTCCCGATTTATCAGGATTTTTAATAAACACTTCCTCCAATTCAGGAAATAAACGTTCGCCAAAACCCAGCAAGGGTATCATGGCATCGCTAACAGCAATTAAGTGGCCTAATAAATAAATACCTGTATTTCTGCCGGGAGAAATTTCTTTCATTAATTGATCTTCATTAAAAGAATCAACTAATTTGCTGAGATAATTGTTTTGTGCATCCCATGCAGTGACTGTCATTTTCACTACTAAATTTAATTGAGTGGTATTTGTATCCATACAAAAAAAGTTGTGCCTGGTTAATAGTTAAAGTTAAGTTTAGCTTTTGAAAAGATATTCCGAAATAATGAAAGGTTTGACTATCTGATTAATCTTCATTACTTTTTTCTTTCAATTTTCGAATGAGTTTTAATAAGGCCGTTCTGTTTTTAGCATCATGGTAAAATTTGGGAAGCTTTTCAAGTAAAGTAAAATGTGTACGATCATGGTGTTCCCGAATACTTGCCGCAATATATTGTTCCAGATACACAAGATGTTCAGGATTATATGCAAAAAATACTTCTTTACTTCGGAACGGTAACTGTAACCAAAGAACGGCATCAAAATACAGATGTGCTGCTGTTTTTAATTCTGTATGTTCAGCAAGCATGATACTCACTTCTTTATTATAACCACAAGCACTACAAAATAATCTTGCTTTTTTGCTAACATCATTTACCATTGTTATGGCTTTACGTGCACATGATGGGCAAACAACCCATACTTCCTTGTCAAAATCTGAAAGGCGTTTCTGCTCATCACGGAAGCGGTTGGATAATTTCATAATTTTGAAAATTAAGCTTTTTCTTATCATCAACTTATTTAAATTATTTGCAACTATATAAACAATTTGAAGATTACTTAATAGAAAGTTATGTATCCGTGAAATAGTCTTTCACAACCAGGAATTACTTGATGCATAGGGATAATGGGATCTATTTAACAGGTTCATAAAGACTGAAAGAATATGGCAACAGATAAATACCAGCTAATTCCTGATTTCATGATAAGGATCATAGGAATTTAATTTCTATACTTTCAATTTTGACTTATTAAATTTTAAAAATGAACTCTGATGAAAGAAAAAGTAAAAAATCAAAATAATTCCGGTAATGCCGTATATGGACTGGGTTTTATTGGTGCTGCAATTTATTTTATTATGAATGCAACAGGTTTCTGGATGGGTGTATTAGGATTCCTGAAAGCTATTGTTTGGCCTGCATTTCTTGTATACGAGGCTTTGAAGCAATTTGGTGCTTAAAACTATACAATTCAAATTCCACTTAAATCATTCTTACATTGATTCATAGCCCGGGAGGATGTTTTTAACTGTTCCCAGGAATGAGCAATGGTATTTGAATGATTAAATTTATCTTTCTCATTTTTAATAAGTCTATTTTCCACGCATTAGTATTAATAAAATTTTTATAATTTATCAAGCTATAAAATTTACGGCTCCGGATGTTGGCGCTTTAAACATTACCGTTGGTTTAAAAGGCTACCTTGTGCAGGTAGATAGCCAAATAATAAAAAAATATCAATCAAAGCATGAATTTGGCATAGACTTTTCTAATTAAGTTATTTATTATGAAGCAAATTCGAAATCCATACATAATGCGGGTTGCCGCCATGCTCATTTCCAGTATTCTTATTGTTTTTGCTTTGTATTATTTGAAGGCTCTGATTGTGCCACTGTTGTTTGCCATCATTTTTGCAGTGATGATTTTCCCTTTTAGTTTTAAGCTTGAAAAATGGGGCTTCTCAAAAGGCATGGCGGCTTTCACCACTGTTTTTATAACCACAATGGTTTTAATCTTTCTTGCTTACATTTTATTTACACAGATCAGCATTTTTTCAGAAAACATTCCACAGATAACAAAAAAAATAAATCTGCTCATCAATGATCTGCGTGATTTTGCTGCCCAAAAACTGTCAATGAAGAAATCAGTGGTAGCAGAAAAGATCCAGGAACAAATTGCTCAAATTCAAAACAGTTCTGATTTAATGAGCATCGATATGTTAAAAGTGGTTTCTACAATCATTATCAATATCTTTCTTATTCCTCTCTATACTTTTTTTTTACTTTACTACCGGCATTTCTTTATTGAATTCTTCTACAAACTTTTTCATATTGCAGAAAAAGATCAGATTGACGATACCATTCAAAAAATGGAATATGTTATAAAAGGTTACCTTTTTGGACAGTTTTTAGATATCATTATTATAGGAGCAGCAAATGCAGTTGCATTGTATTTTATTGGAATAGGATATTCTATTATCCTTGGTTTTCTCATTGCAGCCTTTTGCATCATTCCTTACCTGGGTATGATTGTTGGTTCCTTGCTAGCCGTATTTGTAGCTTTTATTACAACCGATACCAGTTGGCAACCGCTTTTTGCGTTTTCTGTACTTTGGGTTATTCATATTATTGACAGCAACCTGGTGGCACCTCTTCTCATTGGACATAAAGTAAGCCTCAACCCATTGGTTGCAGTTTTTGTTTTGATTCTGTTTGGGGAATTATGGGGATTACCCGGCTTATTTCTTGCAATCCCTCTTACTGCAATTCTGAAAGTGATTTTTGATGCTGTGCCTGGTTTGCAGCCTTATGGATTTTTATTGGGTGAACCGCAAAAATATCATCTCAAAAAACATTCGTTTCTGCATATCAAATTATTACAACGAAAAAAAGATATGGAAAACCAGAAACCTATTATTGATTCATTACCTGATGAGCCTGTAGTTTAAGCAAACAAAAAAAGCTGTTCTCAATTTATTTGCTTTGTTCATGAGGGATTTATTTTCTCAGGCACTTCAACAACTATCTTCTCTTCGGGCTGATGCTGAATTGATTTTTCTGATTCAATTTCAACTTCCTGTATCCACACAGCATAATTATCAGGATAAATTTTTGATCCGGTATGTGCAGCATATACATGTGTGAATACAGCACCAAAATATAAAATCATGGCTGAATAATAAACCCATAGCAATAAAACAATGGAAGAACCAGCAGTACCATATGTACTTGAAAGTTCACTCTGCCCCAGGTAAAACCCAATCAAAAATTTGCCAATCATAAACAGAAAGGCTGTAGTAAAAGCTCCTACCCTTACATGTTTCCATTCTATACGGGCATCGGGTAATATTTTAAAAATCATTCCAAATAATAAAGAGGTTATACCAAACGTAAGAATGAGATTAAAAATATAAACCACAATCACTGCAAGCTCAGGGAAAATCTGTGTAAGCTGATGACTAAGCAAATCCATTACTCCATTAATGACCAAAGAAACCAATAAAATAAAACCAAGACTAACCACTAATGAAAATGAAAGCAAGCGGTTTACAATTAATTTTATGATCCCTTTTCCTTTTGGTTTTGCTTTTAATTTCCAGATTGAATTGATAGAATCCTGTATTTCACTAAACACACTGGTTGCACCTACAAGTAAAGTTATAAAACCAATTATGGTTGCAAACCTGCTGTTATGAGATTGGGCTGCATTACGTATGGTTTGTTGAATTTGTAAAGCAGCATGGTTTCCTACAAATCCCGAAATCTGTTTATATAATGTTCCTTCAACCGCTTCCCGACCATAAAAAACATCACTGATTGAAATCATGATAATTAGCATGGCCGGCACAGAAAAAATGGTAAAAAAAGCCAGTGCCGCACTTAGCTTCAGTACTTTATTATCAATAAAATCAGAGAAAGATTGTTTTATAACTGACCACATCATTTTTAATAATTTCATACACTTAATCAAATAATAGTTCAACCAATAACGATTGCAACAGAATGCATCTAAAGGTAAGTCTTCTTGAAGTGGGAATGTAAATGAAACAGAAGAAAAGAAAAATCCTATTTTCACCCCATGCATCCTCATATTCAACGATTCATACAATGTATTAACCTGGAAGAAAAAGAACAGGTGCAGCGTTACAGTTTAGATCAGCAGCATTCACTCAAACAATTAAAAGCTGAAGGTCTTGCTTTACATCCCATCATTGTTATTAAAAAGAATTTTGGATATGCTGATTATCCAGAGATCAGTTTTAAACTCAGCTTTCCGCCAGAAGTTCATTTATTTAAAGATGGTGCAGCCATTGAATGTTTTATTACGGGTGAGGAACCGGTGAAAGGTGTTTTAATGAGTTTAGATGGGAAAAACGGAGAGTTTCGTTTGTTTGCTCCCGACTTTCCGGATTGGATTGAAGATAATGGAGTTGGAATTAAGTTAGCTCCCGATACACGAACTACAGGCATTATGAAAAAAGTGCTTAATGAACTGGAAAATAATCAACTTCTTTTTCAACTATTTGAACAATTGCATGCAGATAAAACAACGCTGCAACCAACTTCTGTTAAACAAAACGCAATACTGAGTTTTGTAAATAAAAATTTAAATGAAAGTCAGCAACAGGCAGTAAAAGCAATTACACAAAATGAAAGCATAACCATTGTACATGGGCCGCCAGGCACAGGAAAAACAACCACACTTATAGAAGCAATTATTCAATTGATTCATGCAGGTGAAAAAGTATTAGTATCAGCTCCCAGCAATACAGCAGTAGATCATATTTCAAAAGGGCTTATACAACAAGGAATAAAATTATTAAGAATTGGTAACAGCAGTAAAGTAGATGAAGCCATCTTTGCCCACACACCGGAAGGAAAACTCAATAACAGCAAAGCACAAAAAGAAATTAAACAATTAAAAATAAGAGCAGAAGAATTCAGGAAAATGGCTCTTAAATACAAACGGAGTTATGGCAAAGCTGAAAGAGATCAACGTAACCTGCTATTTAAAGAGGTTAAAAACATTCGTTCTGAAATAAAAAAACTGCAATCATACAATGAAGAAAAATTATTTGAAGAAGCAGAAGTAATTGCAGGCACCCCTGTTGGTTTATATGATGCAAACATCAATCACCTTCGCTTTAAAACACTTGTTTTAGATGAAGCCGGACAATGTATTGAACCATTGGCATGGTGCATTTTTCCATTGGCTGATAAGTTTATATTGGCCGGTGATCATTGGCAACTCCCCCCTACTGTGTTAAGTAATGAGGCTGCAATTCTTGGTTATAATCAATCAATTTTAGAAACAGCTATTGATAAAACCGGGAATGTATTCCTTTTAAATACACAATACAGAATGAGAGAAGCCATTGCCGGTTTTAGCAGTAATTATTTTTACAACAGTTTATTATTAACTGCTGAACATTTGTTTAATACTGGAGTTCATCTCACATTTATTGATACAGCCGGCTCCGGTTATAATGAAATACATGGACCCGATGGAATGAGTTTGCAAAACCTGGGTGAATTACGCATTGTTCAAAAAATATTGGAAACAGAAAATTTAGATCCGTTCACTACAGCATTTATTTCACCTTACGCAGGACAAGTTGCTGCTGCAAAAGATATTTTACCAAAAGAAATACGCATCAGCACCATTGACAGTTTCCAGGGACAGGAGAAAGAAACCATCATTGTTTCACTTGTACGCAGCAATGATGAAGGCAGCATAGGATTTTTAAAAGATTACCGCAGAATGAATGTAGCCATTACAAGAGCAAAAGAACAGTTATTTGTAGTTGGTGATAGTGCTACTGTTGGCGCCGATCCCTTCTATAATTCGTTTCTATCTTATGTTGAAAAATATGGAACATACAAAACCGTTTGGGAATTTGAGATGTAAAAATCATGAGTACTCATTTAATTGAATCAAATCTGGTTAAAAACACATTGAAATAAACTGCTAAAAATTGAACTAAACGAATGTTATACTCCATTTTAAACTACCTATTTTTTGCAGATAAATATGAACATGAAGAAACTTATAAAATTGTTTACTTTTAAGGCAACCAAAATAATCTCCAGCCATGTATCACAAAACAAAAGTTAAGGTACACTCAATTCTGCATCCTGAAATTGGAGATACAAAATGGGACAAAATCTTCAATGGGTTTATTATCATTCTTATTTTATTGAATGTAATTGCAGTCATGTTTGAAACTGTACATTCCATTCATGATGCGTATGAAGATTTTTTCAGATATTTTGATCTTATTTCCGTTCTGATTTTCACCATTGAATATATCCTTCGGGTTTGGAGTTGTACTGTTCATCCAGAATATAAGCATCCTGTATTAGGGCGTCTGAAATATATGATCAGTACAGATGCTGTTATTGATCTGTTAGCTATATTGCCCTTTTACATTCATGTTATTGTTGGGCTTGATTTAAGAGTAATACGTATTTTAAGACTACTTCGTTTTTTAAGATTATTTCAGCTAACAGCATACATGAAAGCTGCCAAGATGGTAAAAAGTGTTTTTACCTCAAGAGCAAGTGAGTTAAAACTAAGTATCATTCTTATCAGCTTTTTAATCATCATTGCTGCCAGCTTGCTTTATTTTGCAGAACACAATGCGCAACCACAGGTATTTTCAAGTATACCTGCAACTTTATGGTGGGCTGTGGTTACTGTAACATCAGTTGGTTATGGCGATATGGTGCCCATTACTTTAACAGGAAAAATATTAACCGGTATTGTTACCTTGTTTGGGTTAGCTGTTTTTGCATTGCCTGCAGGCATCATCACTGCCGGATTCCTTGAAGAAATGAGAAAATTGAAAAACAAGAAAACAAATGTTTGCCCCCATTGCAACAAACCAATTGAACATGTTGAATTAAATGAAAGTGAAAAAGGATAAATTTTTTCCATTTCACTATTAAAGATTACTGATTCTTAATGTAGAATCATATTGTAGTTGCTTTTATTGCAAGGTTATATTTAAAAGCTCTTCCTGAAATTCTTGAAATACACTTTTAAGTTTACTATCAGCATCTGTTCCGTAATTCACAAAAAACACATGCGTTACTTTTTTATTAGGAAAATAAAAAAGATTAGCTGTATAACCAAGGTCTCTTCCTGAATGTCCGATTCCAGCATTGATACCCCGGCTTATGAATTTTTTCATAATCCCATATCCATACTCATTAGGATCGTCGGGTTTTCCGAATGTTTCCATAATAGTAAGTGATTTTGGCAATAACAATGTTTTTTTAATCAATAACAAATCAATAAACTTATATAAATCAAATACATTTGAATAAAGGCCACCATAACCATTACCACTTCCTGTTACCAGATTAGACACATTTACAATGGTATTGTTATTATACAGATCATAATACCCTTGTGCAGTATTTACAGGCAACTGATCATGTGGCTGATAAAATGTTTGTGTTAATCCTAATGGAGTAAGAATCTTCTGATGTAACAGATCAGCATGCTTCTTCCCTGTTGCAGCTTCAACAATCATAGTAACTAAAACTGTATTAGTATTGGAATAAATGGCCGTATCACCTGGTGAAAACTCCGGTTTTTTATTATAAATAAATTCCAGTAATTCTTCAGCCTCCCATTTCTTATTTGGATTGTTTAATACTGCCAGATAAAATTTACTTTCATTAATCAGGTCAGGTATTCCCGTTTCATGCTTCATACACTGGCCCAAAGTTATTTTACTCCCATTAGGTAATTTGCTTATAATCCTGTCTGGTAACCATTTTGAAACAAGTTCCTTCAATGAATTATATCCCAATCCACTATTTACAGAATCTTCCAACAATTTAAAAACCATTGTACCAATAAAAAGTTTGGTTATACTTGCTGCTTTAGAAACTTGCCCAACACGAAAAGGTATATTTTTAATTATATCGGCTTTACCGGTAGATCCTACCCAGGTTCCATTCTGATCATTTATGAGTAAGGATATTCCTGGCAATCCTTTTAGGCGATACTTTTCAAGTAAATTTTTAAAAATAATATTTTTAGGATGTATGCTGCTGGAATCGTTCCATGGAATAGCCTGTGATTGATCAACGGTATGATCTATTTGTGCTTTTTTACAGCCACTAATTAGCATTGAAATAAACAGGCAGAAGATGAATAGGTGTTTCATAATCATTTTGTTTTTTTTGTTGACTGAATTGTAATTGATGTCCCAATTGCTAACTGATTATATGGGAGAATAGGTACATACGATTTAACAAAAGGAGTTTGAATGCGTGCCTGGTATTCCAGAAATAAATTTAATGGCTGTTGATTTGTTAATTTAAAAACATACCCAGTTCCAATGTTCAATGCAAACATGGCCTGTGACCTACCAATACCTTTTGCATTTTTATAATCACCATTGTCATTTAACTTCAACACTTCAGTAGCCGGAATTGAATGAAAATAACCGCCTCCTAAAGAAATTTGAGAATAAAATTGTTTTGAATATTTGTATCTGTACCCATAATTTAAATAGATGGGAATACCATGTTGAACAAACCTGTGATAAAAATAGCCAAGCTTTACATCTCTGAACCAATCATGTTTAATTTTTTCTTTCAAATTCCTTCTCCAGCTCAGTTCAATTCCCGGATGGAAAGGTGTTTTAAAAAAACCAGATAAAGTGTTAAAGGGATAAGAAGATGCGTTGTTGGTAAATGCTAGAGAATAATGATTTTTATTTTGTGCCTGCAAGTATAGAGTAACTAGCAAAAACGTAAAGAATAAAAACTTTTTCATAATAAAAGATTAATTTGTTTATACCAGAAAGAAAGAGCTTGCCATTAATTCAAATAAATTTCGATCAATCTAAAGTACTCATCTTAAATTGAAAATAAAAGAGCTAATTTAATACGAATAAATGTTTTAAATCTAGCAACTCAAATCCATGGTTTAATTAATAAGAAAAAGTCAGAACTTGTTATTATACTTTCTGTTATATTCTTTAAATGGAGCTCAAACAAAGACTATTTTGAACCAAACAAATAAAAAATATTGAAACATTAATTAACAATAACAATTTATTATATTTGATCACCATATTCTTTTTATGATTGCTTGCTTTTAATTTTTTAAACTAACTGTTATGCAGGCAAATTCACTTTTACAATCATATTTAGTAGACAGCAACACCTGGGATGAAATGTACAGTGATGCCTCTGTAAGACAGCAGTATCAAAAAGTCCTTTCCTTTTTACAACAACTATCAATTGAAGAGCTGAATAAAAAAGAAGAACTGGCTAAACGTTTGTTTATGAGCCAGGGCATTACTTTTACCGTTTACAGCAGTGGCGAAGGAATAGAAAAAATATTCCCTTTTGATATTATACCACGCATTATAACTGCCGGTGAATGGAGTTTTATAGAAAAAGGAATTAAACAAAGGTTAAAAGCACTCAATCTTTTTTTAAAAGATATTTACAGCAACCAGTTTATTATAAAAGATGGGGTAATTCCAGCACAGATGATTTACAGTTGCCCGCATTATCTCAGGGAGATGCACAACTTTCAGGTGCCTTATGATATTTATGTACATATTTCAGGAATTGATTTAATAAGAGACAGTGATGGCTCTTTTTATATTCTGGAAGATAATTTACGCACCCCAAGTGGGGTTAGTTATATGCTTGAAAACAGGGAAATAACCAAGCGGTTGTTTCCTGATCTTCTGCCCAAAAATAATGTAAGGAGTGTAACTGAATACCCGAATATCCTTCATAAAAATCTGGTTTCACTTTCACCAAAGCAAACGTATAATCCAACAATTGTTTTATTAACACCGGGTATTTATAACTCTGCATATTTTGAACACAGCACCTTAGCCAGATTAATGGGTGTTGAATTAGTAGAAGGAAAGGATCTAGTGGTAGATAATCATAAAGTATATATGAAAACAACTGCAGGTCTTCAACAGGTAGATGTCATTTACCGCAGAGTAGATGATGAATATTTAGATCCTTTGGTTTTTGACCCCAATAGTTTACTGGGTGTGGCGGGTATTATGAGTGCTTATCGAAAAGGGAATGTTGCTATAGTAAATGCTGCGGGTAATGGCGTAGCTGATGATAAAGCAATCTATACTTTTGTGCCTGCTATGATTCGTTATTATTTAAATGAAGAACCCATTTTAAAAAATGTACCTACTTACCAGTTGGCAAAGGAAGAAGAACTTGAACATGTATTTAAAAACATTGAACGAATGGTAATTAAAAAAACCAACGAAAGTGGTGGTTATGGAATGCTAATGGGAAATGCCGCTACAGAAAAGGAAATTATTCTCTATAAAAAAGAAGTATTGAAAAATCCAAGAGAATTTATAGCTCAACCCATTATAAGTTTATCATCTTGTCCCTGTTATATGAATGGAACCTTAAAACCAAGAAGAATTGATTTAAGGCCTTATGCTTTATGTGGGCCGGGAGGTATAGAAATTGTTCCGGGTGGATTAACACGAGTTGCATTAAAAGAAGGATCGCTTATTGTTAATTCATCGCAGGGAGGTGGCAGTAAGGATACCTGGGTGTTAGCAGATTAATTTTTATAATTATTAAAGACATTTATTACATGCTTAGCAGAGTTGCAGATAGTTTATATTGGATGAGCCGTTATATGGAAAGAGCTGATGGTATTTTACGAATGCTAAAAATCAACTATGCTTCTTCACAGGATGATATTCAGGAATTTTCCTGGAAACCTGTTTTGAAAATATTTACTTTTTTAAAAGATGAAGAAGCAACGGCACTCGCCTCCAATACCAGAAATGTTTTACAATTTATGGTAACTGATAAAGAAAATCCAAATTCAGTTTTAAACATTGTAACGCAGGCAAGAGAAAACGGAAGAAGTGTACAGGATCACATTACAAAAGAAATGTGGCAGTGCCTGAATGATTTTTATCATAACATACGACAGGAAAATTTAATTGATAAGTTGCAAAAAGAAGATCCTATTTCTGTTCTGGATACATTAATCAAACAAGGGCTTCTTTATTTTGGTACAACTGATGTTACAATGGCAAGAGGTGAAGGAAATTCGTTTATTAATATTGGGAAATTTCTGGAAAGGGCTATACAATCTGCTGATATTTTAGATATAAAATTCAGCGATTTAAATTATGATCTTGATAAACCAACCGATACAACTTACTGGAAATATTTATTAATGTCCATTTCCGGTTACGAATTGTATTTAAAAACTTACAGAAGTGGCCTGGGAGCAAAGAATGTGATGGAGCAGATTTTATTAAATGAAACTTTTCCCCGCTCAGTAATTTATTCAATAAATCAGTTACATCGTTATTTTGAACGATTGAAAAACGAAAAAAACATTTCCGGTTTTAATCAGATAGACTTTATGATAGGTAAAGTAAAAAGCAAAGTGAAATTTTCTACACCAGATTCAATTATCAATGAAGGAATGCATCATTTTTTAATTGAAATAAAAACAGCCCTTTTTGAAGTTGGAAGAACATTAAACCAGAATTATTTTGCACAGAGTTAAAGAACAACTATTTTATTTAAGAAAAGAAGAAGAATAACATGCCCAGATTTATTATACACCACGTTACCAAATACACTTATCCAGAACCGGTAAGAGACAGTGCCAACCAAATAATGCTTTATCCTATTAAAGATGAAAATCAAGAAGTGCAAAGCCAAAAGATTTATGTCTCTGGAGAACCATTGATTGAAGTTTATAAAGATTACTATGAAAATGAAATTGGTTCGTTCATGAATATTAATCCACATACTGAATTAAGAATAGATTCTACAATTTCCGTAGTAACAAAAAGCAGGAATTTCCCTTCAGATGACCATGCCACTGCTGATCAATGGAATCATTTACTGGAAATAAAAAATCTGGTTCCTTTTCTTGATTTTTTAAAACAGGAAACATTTAACGACTTACCTCAGGTTAAAAAGATTGCAGATGATGGCTTTTACAAAACTGTATCTGTATATACTGCAGTTCTACAATTGAACGAATATGTGTATAAAAATTTTAAATATATTAAAGGCATTACAACAGTAGAAACAACAGTTGATGAAATATGGGATTTAAAAGCCGGGGTGTGCCAGGATTTTGCACATATATTACTGGTTATGTTGCGACTGTTAAACATTCCGGCACGTTATGTAAGTGGTTATGTTTGTCCGCATGATAACAATTTACGTGGAGAAGGTGCAACACATGCATGGGTAGAAGCCTATATTCCTTTTTATGGATGGCTGGGATTAGACCCTACAAATAATTGTGTAGTTAATGATTTACATGTAAGACTGGCAATAGGTAGAAACTTCAGTGACTGTTCCCCAGTTAAAGGGACTTACAAAGGCACAGCAAAACAAACATTGGAAGTAGGTGTTTCCGTATCGCATGAAGATGGCTTGGTTTCAAAAGAAGTTGCTGCAATATTAACGCCACAGGTAGTAAGCGCCTCATTAATTAATGATAATGATGATGGCAACTCCTACAGAAGATACATGCAAATGGTGCAGCAGCAACAGTAATCAACATCATTGATTTATAGAAAACAAAACACCTGATTTTCCATTGTGTTTTTAATTAGGTCCCTTCTGTATACTTTTTAAAATTATCAAGAATAGCCTGCCAGCCACTTTTTTGTAATTCTATTGAATTCTCAGTTTCAGCATCAAAGCTTTCTATTACTTTTGTATTGTTGTCCATTTCTATAAATTGAATGGTTACTTCTCTTCCATCGGCCAAAGAATACTTTATTAGTTCGTTTTCTTTTACCTCGTCATAAATTCCTTCAAAATCAAAACCCATGCTGCCATCTTTTGCTTCCATCCGAACATTAAATCGGCCAGCAACCTTTAAATCATTTTCTGCTTTGGGAGAATGCCAATCATCTGAAGCATAATTCCAGTGAATAATATGTTCTGGCTTTGTCCAGCAATCCCATGTTTTTTGAATGGGTGCATGTATGACATTTTCCACTGTTAAAACTATTTTTTCATTTGCTTCCATTATTCAATTATTAAAGGTTTAAACAAATTCTAAAATAGTAAATTATCTGTATAAAATATTACCTGTATAAAATTAAGATCGAACTTTTAAATTGAAAAGTCAATAAATATACTTTCAAATTTCCCATTCAGAAACTAATTATAGTAAATAAAATGTATACAGCCGGAGGAAACTTACTTATGAACTTTAAATTTTTTCTTAGTAAAAACTGTTTAGAGATTTCTAAGAAAAAAGAAATAAAATAAATTGATAAAAAAGATTTCGTTTTTGTGATCAGTTTTTTATATAGAAACAAATTATATCGGTATCTCAATAGACCTTTCATTTAATCTCACGAACAACTGTTATTGTATAATGACAGATATTTGGAAGAATCAGAAACTGTTAATAAAATGAAAATGAAACAGATTAATACCATTAAGATTAATTTTAAAGGAGGTATTATCTCACCCGGTGAATTATTCCGTATTTTGTTAATTGCAAAAAAATACCGGCTTCTTTATGTACGATTTGGATTAAGGCAGCAACTTTTATTGGATGTAGATATTGAAGAACTTGTAAAACTTACTGCTGAACTTGATAACATAGCAATCCATTATGAAATAAACAACGAAGCATACCCCAACATTGTCAGTTCTTACCCTGCTGAAGAATTATTTATCATCAACTCCTGGTTAACAGAAAAAGTTTATAAAGAAATATTTGAATCATTTAATTACAGACCCCGACTTAAAATAAATATCTGTGATGCAAACCAGAGCTTTACTCCGTTGCTAACAGGAAATATAAACTGGATTAGTTCAAATAATGAGGATCATTTCTGGCATCTATTTATCCGTTTTCCTAAAACAAACATTGTGCATGAATGGAAAGATGTTATTCATACAAATGATCTTGCAGGTATGTCATTACTTATTGAAGAAACCATTCTGCAAAACGCCGAAATTTTTTATGATAATGATGATGCAAGTGGTAATGAACTTTATGAAAAAATAAAAAACAACCATTTCAATACAAAGCCATCAAAGGCTGCATTGGTTTTACCTCCATATAATCTCCCTTATTACGAAGGCGTTAACCGTTACAATGATAAATACTGGCTGGGCATTTACAGGCGTGATGAACTTTTCAGCATTGAATTTTTAAAGGAAGTATGTCAACTTTGCCTTCATACCAATTGCGGAGATTTATGTTCTACACCCTGGAAAACACTTATAATTAAAGGCATACTGGAAGAAAACAGAAAAGACTGGAATTATTTGTTAGATAAATACCAGATAAATGTGCGTCATGCAGCCAATGAACTCAACTTTCAGATAGATGACAACAGCCTTGAAGCATTGAAGCTGAAACATCATTTGGTAAAATACCTCAATGATGATGACACAAGATCTTATGGTGTTTGCATTGGTATAAAAACCAGGAGAAAAAGTGAAGTCTTCAGCAGCATCCTGGTTCGCCGCAAACCCTTAATCAGCATTGGAAAGTGGGGAATGTTTTTTGTTTATGATATTTTATGTGCAAAAGATTACAACCCCAATGAACGTACCGATTTTATTTTCAGCAGTAACAATCCCAAATTTGTTCTTGCTGAACAATTACGACGTGCCATCCTTTCTTTTTATGATCATCGTGTAAAAAAGGAAGAGGAACAGGAACTGTCGTCTGATTTATTTGAACAAATAATAACCGAATAAAAAAAGCCCTGTATAACCAGGACTTTTTGAATGATTACATCAAATCAATTAATTTTTTATTGGTAAAAAGGAATATTTTTTTCCATAATCCATCATTTGTTCAAAAAAGCTTTGCGGATATTGTATTGAAATATCTGTTATAATTTCTCCTTCCATTAACGGAACCAATTTTGGTTGTATAAATCCACGATAGGGCTTGAGATTTAATTTTTTATATCGTTCTAAAACTTCTTTATGTAAGGCAGCATCTACTTTTACACCATAAGTTTCAACCAGATTTTTTCC
>DAIOWB010000006.1:0-8328 GCA_036758725.1 Lacibacter sp. | reverse complement strand
TTCTAATGAAGGCATCACACCTATCTCAATTAATTTCTGATCCATGATATAATACAATGCCACTAAATCAGCCCTTGCTTCTTCCAATGTGGAAGCATAATTCTTTAATGTCTTATCTGGTGTGGCAATACCCTGATTGATTTGTCCTGATGCATGACCAATGCACTCATGCATATCAGTATGTAAATCAGATGCAAGGTTACCCCAGGTTTTCATCCGCAACTTAACTGTATCATTCAAAGCAAATTCATCCAGCATTCCGCCCTTTGCAGAAGCTACATTATAGGAGTAAATGATATTCCCTAAAGAAACAGATTTTGATCCATGTTCTTTTCTTATCCAATCAGCATTGGGCAGATTAATACCGATGGGAGTTGCGGGTGAAGCATCACCACTTTCCATAATAACAGTGATCACTTTGGCAGTAATCCCTTTTACATTTTTCTTTTTATGTTCGGGCCGTAAGGGTGAATGATCTTCAAACCACTGTGCCTGGTTTGCAATGGCAGAAATCCGTTTAGTAGCTTCCATATCTTTCATAGAAACCACACTTTCATAACTTCCTTTTTTACCAATGGCATCCATATACACTTCAATAAAACCATTTACCACATCCAGTCTGCTATTTACATCGTTCACCCATGCAATACTATATTCGTCAAAAGTTGCAAGGTTACCTGTTTTATAATACTGAATTAAAAATTGCAATGATTTTTTCTGTTGTTCATTTTCAGCTACAGCAGCAGCTTTTTCTAACCAGAACACAATTTTTTCAATAGAAGCTGAATACATGCCACCTACTTTCCAAACCTTTTCTACTATTTGTCCATTCTCTTTCAGCAGTTTGCTGTTAAGACCCCATGACGGGGCATTTCCTTTTGTATCAAATTTTAAATAAAAACTATCCACTTCTTTTTGTGTTACACCTTCATAAAAATTAACCGATGAGTTTACCACATTATCAATATCTGGTCTTAAATCAACTAGTTTAGGTTCTACGTTAAAATCATATAAAAGAGGCTTGATGCGATTTAAAAAAACCTGAACAGACTCACCGGCATCTTTTGGCAAATAAGCAGTATCACTTTTATTTACTAAGGAAGAAAAATATTCAAACGAACAGGCAGGAATAAATTTTTCATTTCCATAATGATGGTGATTACCGTTGCTGAACCAAAACCTTCCACAATATTCTTCAAAGCTTTTCCAATCAGCACTGGTTTTGTCGCCGGTGTATGTTCCGTAAACAGTTTCAAGTGTTTTACGCAACATAATCCCATACCTGCTTTTTTGATCATAGATAATATCTCTTCCGCAAAGAGCTGCTTCAGATAAATAATATGCAAGTTGTTTTTGTTGTAAACTTAACTGGTTAAAACCCGGCACCTGGTAACGCAGTATTTGTAAATCAGCAAAGGATTCTGCTTCTACTTTAAAACTGGTATCATAAACTGCAGGTATGATATTGCTTTGTAAAGAATCTGTTATTGCTGTAGTTGATGTATTATTGTTATTGCATGAAATTATAAGACATGCTGCACCTATTACAGCAAGCAACCGTGATATACTGCTATTCATAATTAAATTTTTGTATAACTAAAATCAACTAAATCGTTGTGGTAAGTCAATTCCAATAAATTGTTATGATTACTTTAAAAAAGTATGAATCAGATCACACTAATATAAAAGTGTCAAGAAGTTAATACTTCTAATTTCAGATTATTTTGTCTACTGTTGGTTTATTTAGAAATTACCAGTCTATCTAAACCTAAGCGTACTATCAATAAGGAATTACTATCTTTTTATTGGTCTGTAATATTTCAATGCCTGTGGCATAAAAGCCTTCAGGTTTGCTATTCTCGTTTCATCAGAAGGGTGACTGCTTAAAAATTCAGGTGGTTTTGCACCACCGGCAGTTGACATTCTTTGCCAAAACGGAATTGCTTCCTGCGGATTGTAGCCAGCCATTGCTGAAAAATATAATCCATACTTATCAGCTTCAGATTCTGCTTTACGGGAAAATGGCAACATCACTCCTACATTACTGCCAACACCATAGGCTGTCATAAATAGATTTTGTGTTTGTGCAGGCTTATTGGCTAACGCAACCTGTAAAGCTACACCACCTAATTGCTGTAACAAACCCTGGCTTACTCTTTCACTGCCATGTTGTGCAACAGCATGTGCAATTTCATGTCCAATTACAACAGCTAAGGCTGCTTCATTTTGAGTAATGGGTAACAACCCTGTATAAACAACAACTTTACCACCAGGCATACACCAGGCATTTGCTTCTTTATTATCTATTAGGTTGAATTCCCATTTATAGCCATCAAGAACGGATGTTAAACCTTTATCAGTATAAAATTTTTGAATTGCAGTTGCAATACGTGTTCCTACACGGCGTACCATTTCTGCATCCTTATTTACACTGGCATTAACAACTTTATTTTCACTTAAAAATGTTTTGTACTCCTGGCTGGCCATGGCTTGCAACTCTGTTTCTGATACAAGGCTCAATTGTTTGCGGCCTGTTACCATGTTTTTAGTGCATCCCATTAAGATACCTGTAAACAAAATAAAAAATATAACTTGTTTCATTTTTACTGATTTTTTAGAATTATTTTTTGGCTGATGGTTGTTTTTATGAAGTTGAATCAATGTATAATGATTGTAAATTCATCAGCAAGTAAAGTTCAATTGAAAACTGTGGTTGACTATTATATAATTGTATAAATAATTTACATTATTCACAGGTTAATTTCAATAAAATATAAATATTAGAATTATACTTTTATCATACATCAATAGTTTTAAGAAATAACTTTTAAACAACAAAGTATGTATTTTATGTTTTGCTGTATTCTTTTATAAAAAGGGGGAATACCTGAAAAGCGTTCGTTTAACTGCAGAATGGTTCTGCAAATTGATTAAAAGAATTAAAATTATCAATAATGGTTACTACAAGTATTGATCATTAAGATGCCTTAATCACATAACTTCCCACCACCTGGTTATCATCTTTCAGCATTTGTACAGTTAATTGCTTTTGATCAGCCTTTACCTGAATCAAAGTTCTATTGCCTGTTAAAGGTCCTCCGCCAATGATAATCGGGTAACGATGCTGGCCTTCAACAGGTGGATGTACACCATATACATGTGAGTGGCCTGCTAAAACAAGATCAACTTTATGTTCATCAAAGAGCGGAGAAAATATTTCTTTGCAATGACTGGTTGCATGATCGTTTCTTGAATAAAAAGGAGGGATATGCATCATTACTACTCTGTATGTAGCTTTTTTATATGCATCAGATTGCATCACTTTTTTCATCCACACTGCCTGCTGCTCTCTGAAAACATCACTGCCAACCAATCCTGAATAAACAGGATTGTGATCTTCTTTGTCTTCTCCGGTATCTAAAGCAATCATAAAAACGGGTCCGCAAGCATAAGTAAAATAATGGCCATTTGGAAAAGAAATATAGTTGTGAAGATCCCTTGCAAATTTTCCACGTAATTCATGATTTCCTCTTACAAACAACATGGGCTTTTGAGTGGCAAATCCATTTGTACAGGGAATAATTAAATTATTTATTATTTGCTGTTCATCTGTCTGAAAATCGAAAATATCTCCATTAAGAAATGCAAAATCAAAATGATTGTTTGCATTTACCTGAAGAAGTTCAGGAAAAGATTCGGGCCTGTCATGAAGATCATTAAAAACAATCCAGCTTATTTCATTTTTATTTTCTAAGCATGTAAAAGAAAATTGCTCACTGTAAATAGTTTCGCCAAACTTTAATTCATAAGGTTGAAAATTCAAAATTTCTTTAGAAGCAACCCGATACTGATAAGTTTTGCCTGCTATAAGCCCATGTACAGTTACTTCATGAATGCGTGAGTTAGCATTTACCAGTCCGTTTGAAACAACATGCGCTTTTTTATCAAGGAGATTATTTTCACCGTATTCAACCCAACTGTAACAAAGCTTATTTGTTAGCCAACGGATGTTCATGCTGTCGTGTTCAAGTGTATGCAGATAAGGCTTTGTAAGAAAGACATGTTTATCATCCGGTGCCGGAACAAAGTCTGATTTATCATCACCACAACCAGACATTTGAATATAACCAAGTGCACCTACTGCTGTAACTTTTATAGCTGTATCAATAAACTTCCGCCTGTTGAATGAACCGGGTTTTTCATCTTTGTTTTCTACTGGATCCATGATCTGTTTTTTTCATGCTGGATATTAAATAATTCAACCATCTCAAAATTTAATATAAATAACTTTTAAGCAACCAGAAAAGTACATTTATTGCTTATATAAGTCTTTAAGCTTCTTTAAACTCAGTTATTAAATGCAAAAATAACAAATTGCTATTTGAGTATAGAATTTTAATGAAAATCAGAAACATTAAATCTTTACTTGATTACTTGTCCAACGGGTAATACAACTTTACCATACACTTCATTTAATAAAGTTGCAATTGCAGTATAAATTGCTGAAAGACCACAAATAATCCCTTCATAACCAGTAAAAGTTTTTAAGGCTGCGTTGCCTGTTGCATCTCCTGCAGCCAATAAAAAAAACAAAATGGTAAGAGTTGCAAAAACAAATTGCAAAGCTTTGCTTATTCTTAAAGTTCCAATAAATAATAAAAAAGTAAAAATGCCCCACATAATTAAATAAGCAATCATTGCATTTTCAGATGATGCAGCTACCCAACCCAGTTTAGGCATTACAATAAGGCCAACCAGTGTGAGCCAGAAAAATCCATAAGAGATAAATGCCGTCATGCCAAACGTATTATTCTTCTTTGATTCTAAAATTCCGGCAATTATCTGTGCAATACCTCCATAAAAAATGCCCATTGCCAGTATCATTGAATTCATTTCATAAATGCCTGCATTATGCAGATTGAGAAGTACTGTTGTCATACCAAAACCAAATAATCCCAGTGGTGCGGGGTTGGCAGAGTTATCTTTAATTTGAATGGTTGAAGAGTCCATGAGAATGTTGGTGGTTTTAAGTTGAAAAACTATGAATTTTTCTGAAAGTTTCTTTCACTATCTAAGTTAGGTTTTGTGTTGGAATATCATGAACAAACTATCCTGATTTATTAAGATAACTGAATCAATGATAATTTGTGGAAAAATCAAAAAAAATAATTACTAAACAGATGACTTATTAAAATTGCTTTTGTAATACCTTTAAGCTACTATAAATGTAATAATATGCCCCTTTTCAACCTTCATATAAACGGAAAAGAATACAAAGTTGATGTAGAAGCTGATACTCCTGTTTTGTGGATTCTCAGGGATCATCTCAGAATGGTTGGCACGAAGTACAGCTGCGGAATTGCAGAATGTGGAGCTTGTACTGTTTTGCTCGATGACAAAGCAATCAGATCCTGTGTGTACCCTGTTTCAAAAATAAAAACAGGGAAAATTATTACCATCGAAGGGCTATCAGAAAATGGTGAACATCCGGTACAACAGGCCTGGGATGAGGTGGATGTTCCCCAGTGTGGTTATTGCCAGGCCGGACAGATTATGACAGCTGTTGCATTCTTAAAACAAAATCCGAAACCAACCATGGAAGAAATTGATGAAACAATGCATGATAATTTATGCCGATGTGGAGCTTATCACCGTATTCGGGAAGCTGTAAAATTAGCCAGCACAAAAATCTAACATATGACTACAAATAATAAAACAAGCAGAAGAAATTTCATAAAACTAACAGGAATGACCGGTGGAGGTTTGTTGTTAGGTTTTAGTTGGTTCAGTGCAGAAGCAGAATCAGCTTTTGTTATGACCAATGCAAATTTTGAAGCTGAATTGGGTTTTAATAGTTATTTGTCGATAGCCACAGATGGCACCATCACCATTTTTTCTCCCAATCCTGAATTAGGACAAAACATAATGACTTCATTTCCTATGATTGTTGCTGAAGAACTGGATGCAGACTGGACAAAAGTGAAAGTTGTACAAGCACCTCTTGACACCGTTAAATTCGACCGACAGTTAACTGGTGGCAGCGGAGCAATTCCACATTCATGGAAACGATTAAGAAATGCAGGTGCTTCTGCAAGATATTTATTAATTGCTGCTGCTGCAAAGCGTTGGAATATAGATATGGCAGATTGCAGTGCCAGCAACAGTTTTGTAATCAATTCAAAGAACGGTAGCAAATTGAGTTATGGAGAACTTGCAGAAGAAGCTTCTAAAATAACACTGCCGGAAAATATTACCCTCAAAAACAGAAAAGATTTTAAGCTGATTGGTACATCTGTAAGAAATGTTGAAAATAAAAATATCCTTACAGGCAAAGGAATCTTTGGGATGGATTTTTATCGTGAAGGGATGGTATTTGCTATGATACAGCGGCCACCGGCTTTTGGCACAAAAATTAAATCAGTTGATGCATCGGTTACCAAAAAAATGCCCGGTATACTTGACGTAGTTACATTTAAAAATAATGTTGCTGTTGTAGGTAATAGTACATGGCAAATTATGAAAGCAAGAAAAGAATTAAAAGTTGAATATGAAAAAGATGGAAATATTGAAAGTTCTGCAGATCATGATCAACTGTTTGCTACTCTGCTAAACAGCGACAAAGCCACCATGCGCCGAAAAGATGGTGATGTTGAAACTGCATTTAAAAATGCAGCAAAAATTATTAAGAGCGAATATCAGTGCCCTTTTATTCCTCATAACCCTATGGAGCCGATGAATTTTTTTGCTGATGTGCGGGAAGATGCGGTGGAATTAATTGGCCCTACTCAAACACCTGCTGCTGCAAGAGGAGCAACTTCAAAACTCTTAAATATTCCTGAAAGTAAAATCAAAGTAGAAATTACAAGGCTTGGTGGTGGTTTTGGACGACGTTTGAAATTTGACTATGTATTAGAAGCAGCTGAATTATCAAGCATTATTAAAAAACCAGTGAAAGTAACATGGTTAAGAGAGGATGATATGATGGGCGGAAGTTACAGGCCCGCTGTTCGATATCGTTTTGAAGCAGCATTAGATGAAAAAGGCAACCTTATTGGGTATAAATTAAGAGGCGTTGGTATAAATGTAAACAATGCAACCCGGGAAAATAATTTTCCAACAGGAGCAGTTGAAAATCTATACATCGATTCAATTGAACATATATCTCCAATTACAACCGGTGCATGGAGAGCACCTGTTACTAATTTTTTAGCTTTTGCTGAACAGAGTTTTTTAGATGAAGTAGCATTAGCTGCCGGAAAAGATCCGGTGCAATTTCGTTTAGAACTTTTACAGAGGGCAAGAACCAACCCTGTTGGTAAATTTAATTATGATATAGAAAGGATGGAAACAGTGATTAAACAGGTTGCTGAAAAATCAGGTTGGGGAACAAAGAAAAATGTTTCTCAGGGCTTTAGTGTTTATTTTTCACATGCTTCTTATGTTGCACAGGTATGTGATGTTGAAATGAAGAATGGAAAGCCGCTTGTTAAAAAAATATATGCTGTTTCAGATTGCGGAGAGGTAGTAAATAAAAGCGGTGCCCTGCAACAGGTGATGGGTGCTATTGTAGATGGATATGGACATGCCATGTTTGGAAAACTAACGTTTAAAGATGGAATGCCTGAACAGAAAAACTTTGATGATTACCGCATCATCCGTTTAATGGAAATTCCTGAAATTGAAGCCCATTTTGTTGACAATGGAATTGACCCTACAGGCTTAGGAGAACCAGCTTTGCCTCCAACGGGCGGAGCAGTTGCTAATGCAATTTTTAAAGCAACAGGTATTCGTTTAAAAAATCAACCTTTTATGGATGAACCTGTTTTTAAACGTTCTAAAAGCAATTAAAAAGTCATATCATTTTTAGTTAATATCTCAACATCCATTTTTCCTTTGCTTTATACAGGAAATGATATCTTATATCTTATTCTTTCCAAATTGCTCCCACTCCATTTTCCCAAAGCAATTTATTATAGGAAGCAATATTGTTAATGAGTTCTGTTGCACGGTTTTTTAAAACAAGCCATTCAGCATCCAATTGCTTTTTCAAATCTAAATTGGATTGATTGATCTGTGGCAAATCACTTTCAGTTTGATTAACAAGAAAAAGATAATTGGCAGTAAACTTATTTGGGAAATTCTCTACATCATCATATGCTTTGCTTTTACGTTGAATCATTTCTTCATCCCATGTTTTGAGTTTTGTTACCAGCTCTTGTCCTTGTTTGCGGAGGGCATCATACTTCGTTTCTTTTGGAAGAGTGGCTAAAACTCCTTCTAACTGTTCCCGTTTTGCATTGAGTTTGTTTACCAGGTTATGCATAACCG
>DAIOWB010000005.1:2591-30310 GCA_036758725.1 Lacibacter sp. | reverse complement strand
ACATTCCGGTCTGCCTGTTGTCCAGCCTGATTTAACACACGGACAGAATCGTTTATTTTATTTCCATCCTCATCATATTTGTAAAAAAATTCAGTAACCAGATTGGGGAAAACGGTTCTTACAGATTGTACACTTTCAGGCAATGGATTATTCCCTTCATAAATAAAAGTAAAGACTCTGCTTATGTTAAAAACTGGTGGTACATTGCCAGAAGAGTCCATCGTGCCAATTTTTATCTGTGTACAGCGGTTATCAGCATCGTAAAAAAATTCACGTACCTGCTTTAAAAAAGGATTATTTGAATTAAAACTTACTTCACGGGTTAACAACTGCAATCTTCCAACAGGATTGTTTGACAGAATATTAAAATCTATATTTTCATCTTTAGATATCTTGTTATAACTGGCCAGTTTATCTTTGGAGCATGAAATTAAAAGAAGAGGCGCTAGAATAGCAAGAATAATTAGTTGCTTCATAATAAAAGAGGTTATGCTAATATTTTAAAAATTAAATTACTGAACTTTGTCTCAGTTGTTAATCTTTTTATCGGGTGGTGTCCTCACCAACCATTAAGGGAAGAAGATACCTGTGGCCGAAGGTCACAACAAGCCAACACTACAAAAGAATTCAAATAAAGTTTATTAAATTTACCTCATGGATAGTTTTATTCTAACAACAAAGGACAAGTCAACTTCAGCATTACTTCGTAAAATGCTAAAGACTATGAGTGTTGTTAACTCAGTTGCTTCTTTGTCCAAAAAGGATAAAGAAGATATTGCTATGATTAAAGCAATTAATACAGGGCATACAAAAAAGTACGTAAACACAACATCCTTCTTAAAAAAGCTTGAGGGAAAATGAACATCAGGATTGGTGAAACGTTTCAGAAAGACCTTCGAAAGCTGAAGAATAAACTTCTTGAATCAAAAACAGCTTTACTCATTCGTTAAATTATTAATGCTGAAAATCTGACAGAAATTAAAAACATCAAACAACTTAGAGGTTCAACTATTCATTGCCGAATCAGAATTGGTGATTACAGAGTAGGTTTAATTTACCAAAACAACACTGTTTACCTGATTCGGATATTACATCGAAAAGAAATTTATCGCTACTTCCCATGAACCAAACCAAAGCCTTTCTCTTTGATCTCGACGGTACATTAATTGATACCATGCCATGGCATCATAAAACATGGGAACTGGTAGTGCAGGAAATGGGCAGTTCATTACATGGCAAAGAGCTTATGAAAGAATTATACGGAAATGGGGCAGAGCTTATGAATCGCCTCGTTCCTGGCCGCACTTTTACTGAAGATGAAGCAAGAAAAATTGTTGATGCCAAAGAAGAACGTTACCGCAGCTTGTATGGTAAACAAATAGAAATACTGGAAGGCGCCAGAGAATTTCTGGATGAAACATTAAAGCTGCAGATTCCTATGGGCATTGGCACTGCCAGCAACCAGGCCAATATTGATTTTGCATTGGATTTTCTTAACCTCCGCAGATATTTTACTGCCATTGTTGGTGCCGATGATGTACAACTCAGCAAACCACATCCCGAAACATGGCTTAAACTGGCCGAATTATTAAACACTCCGGCTTCAGATTGTATTGTGTTTGAAGATGCACCTAAAGGGGTGGAAGCTGCCCAACAGGCTGGTATGAAAGCTGTTGCTATCACAGGCCATTACAATGCAAACGATTTCAAAGACTATGAAAATGTATTAAAAATTGTTCCCGGTTTATATGCCATTTACATCACAGAATTACTTTAACTTTATCAGTCTAAAAAAACTGCATTTGAGAATACTTGCTTCCATATTCTTTCTTTCTGTTTTACTGTTCAACTGGTTTGGATACCAGTTGCTCATGGATTATATGCAACAGAAGCATGCAGCAAGTTTTGAATTAAAGCTGGATAATAATCAATACGATGAAAATAATCTGATAGAAGTTCGTATTCCTTTATCATTACCTTATCAGAACGATTGGGCTAATTATGAAAGAGTAGATGGAGAGATTGAATACAACGGAACCCATTATAAATTTGTAAAACGGAAAATTGAAAATGGTGTTCTTATTTTAAAATGTATTCCAAATGAAGAAAAGGTTTTAATGGTTAATGCCCGTGAAAACTTTTTTAAACTGGTAAATGATCTTCAAGCAAAATCTTCTTCAAACCAGTCTTCAAAGAATCAACAGCATACAGCTAAATCTTTCAATTTTGATTATTGCGAAAAAACAATCGCCTGGATTTTTAATCAACCCGAAATAAAATTAAACAACGGTTCTTCTTATACAGAACAATCATTACTCTCCGTATTGATTCTTACTCCAGAACAGCCACCGGAAGCATAATGTTTTATGCCACTTTCTCATTAAACTGAACTGATGTTTCATCAGGTTCCATATTATTAAACGACTAGAAATAGAATTATGAAATATTTATTAATTACGGCAGGAATGTTTCTGTTGCTGAATGCTTGTAAACCAAAAGCTGATTATAAGATTTTTACAAACAATCCTATTTTATATAGTAAAACGGTAAAGAAGCTCAACAACATCGTACTTGAAAATAATTTTCCACCCATGATAGCTGCACGTAACTATACATATGCAAACATTGCCGCATTTGAATGTGTAGCTGCTGGAGATTCATCTTACCAAAGCCTTAGTGGTCAAATTAAACATATGCCGGCTATGCCAAAACCAGAAGCTGGTAAAAAAATTGATTTCTCCCTTGCAGCCTTGTTTGCATTTACCAAAGTTGGCAATGCTGTAACATTTCCAGAAGGAAGTATGATGGGTTATTATAATGAGTTAAAACATCTTGCAGATTCTGCAGGTATGCCATCTGATGTTATGGAAAATACAATTACTTTTTCTGATTCAATTGCAAATGCTGTATTAAGATGGAGCAAAGGCGATAACTATGCTGCAACACGTGGTGCCGAAAAATTTAATGTAAAAGATGAAGAAGGAAGATGGGTGCCAACCCCACCCATGTATGCATCTGCAGTTGAACCTCATTGGGGATCTATCAGAACAATGGTGTTAGATAGTTCATCACAATTTGAAATCCCTCGTCCGCCAAAAGTTGATGTTAAAAACAAAAACAGTGTTTTTTATAAAGCCATGATGGAAGTTAAAAATACAGGCGATAGTTTAACAGATGAACAAAAGCATATTGCCGATTTCTGGGACGACAATCCTTTTACCATGCATGTTAGCGGGCATGTGATGTTTGCAACAAAAAAGTTTTCACCTCCCGGGCATTGGTTAAATATTGTTGGTATAGCAGCCAAAGAAGCAAAAGCAGATTTTAATACAACTGTAGCTGCGTTTACACAAACATCCATTGCATTTTATGATGCATTCATCAGAGGTTGGGAAGAAAAATATAAAAGCAACTATGTACGCCCCGAAACTGTAATCAATAAATATGTTGATCAGGAATGGAGACCTTATATTCAAACACCACCATTTCCTTCCTATGTTAGTGGCCATGCAACCAATTCATCTGCAGCAGCAGAATCTATGACGTACTGGTTTGGCGACAAGCTTACTTTTACTGATACTTCTTTATTGGAATTTGGAATTAAAAACAGAGTGATACATTCTTTCCGTGAAGCAGCAGCAGAAGCAGCTATGTCAAGATTATATGGTGGCATTCATTACCGGTTTGATAATGATGAAGGATTAAAAGCAGGAAAGCAAATTGGCGAACTGATTGTTCAACGTTTAAAGTTGAAAAAATAATCAGAAAAAGAAAAAGGAGACAACCATCTCCATTAAAAACAATAACAACCAAAAAGAAATAATATGAAACAATTATTAACTGTATTTATTCTGCTCATTATTTTATTTGCAGCAAAAAATACAAATGCGCAGGGCTGTGTGGCAGTAAGAAGTAATGGGGCTTCCTGTACTAGAAATTATGCCGATACAACAGGAGGAAAAGGCTGGCAACTCAATATTGGCTACCGTTATTTTCATTCTTACAAACATTTTGTAGGAACTGTAGAACAAAAAGAACGTGTAGAAGCAAAAACAGATGTACGAAACTGGCAACATGCAATGGATCTTACCTTAGTACGTAACCTCAACAATCGCTGGTCATTATCAATGAACCTGCCAATCATTTCCAATCTTCGTTCTTCAAAGTATGAGCATTACGGAAATACAAGCACTAACCCCAATGCAAGAAACAGCACAAGATCATTTGGAATTGGTGACACTAGATTTGCAGTATCTAGATGGATGCTGAATCCATTATTGTCACCAAAAGGAAATATTCAATTAGGCTTAGGTATAAAATTACCTACCGGAGATTATAATTACCAGGACTTCTTTAGGAAAAATGATTCAACAAAAATTTTAGGACCTGTTGATCAATCTATTCAATTAGGCGATGGTGGTACTGGCATTTCAGTTGAAGCAAATGCATATTATATTTTTTCACACATAGTAAGTGTATATGGTAATTTTTATTATCTCATCAATCCAAGAGAACAAAACGGTGTATCCACTTCAAGAGGGGCAGCACCTTCTGCTACAAGTATTGCCTATGGTTCAAGTGTAATGAGTGTACCTGATCAGTATATGGTGAGAGCTGGCGGGAATTTTATGTTTGGAAAGTTTTCTTTATCTGCAGGTGGCCGTATAGAGTGTATACCTGTTCATGATTTAATTGGAGGCAGCAGTGGTTTCAGAAGACCGGGTATTATTATTGGAGCAGAGCCTGGTGTTTCTTATCAAATGAAAAAAGTAAATCTTTTTGCAACTGCACCGGTTTGGGTTGTTCGTAACAGAACACAAAGTGTTCCTGATAAAGTACGAACAAAATTAACAGGCGTGTATGCACAAGGCGATGCCGCATTTTCTGACTATACCATTAACATTGGTTGCAGTATTAAGTTTTAACTGTATTATCAGTTTGAATAAGCAGAATTATTTATAACAACCAAATGAAATCCAATGAAACAA
This sequence comes from Lacibacter sp., assembly GCA_036758725.1. Taxonomy (GTDB): domain Bacteria; phylum Bacteroidota; class Bacteroidia; order Chitinophagales; family Chitinophagaceae; genus Lacibacter. The sequence goes on along the minus strand of DAIOWB010000005.1, from coordinate 25,322 downwards.
TACAAAAAAATCAAAATACTCATATTGTTAATTTTTTTGTTGGCAGGCGGGCAAGCCTTTGCCCAAACAGACATTGATGCTATTATGATGGAAAAAAACGCTTTTTGTGCAGGCGCCATGTATTCATATAGTGGATGGAGCAATTATTGGGAAGGAACAAAAAAAAGAAATAATGCAAACCTGGGTACAGTTACTACTCAAATGATTGGCATCATGGGAAACTATGGTGTAGCAAAAAACCTGAATGCGCTTTTTAATATTCCTTATGTATTTACAAAAGCCAGCGCCGGTACATTAAAAGGTCAGCAAGGATTACAGGACCTGAGTTTGATGTTGAAGTATCGTCCAATCAACAAAAAAATACACAATGCAAGATTAGCTGTTTATGGAATTGCAGGAGGATCTGTTCCGCTTAATAATTATGTTGCGGATTTTTTACCCTTGTCAATTGGTTTACAAAGCCGCACTGCAATGGCAAGATTAATGGTTGATTATTATTACAACAGTAAATGGTTTGCAACAGCATCGGCTACTTATGTCTTTCGGAGTAATATCAAACTTGATCGTAATTCTTATTACACAGATCATTTAATTCTTTCCAATGAAGTGGAAATGCCCAATGCAACTAGTTTTAATATACGTGCCGGTTACAGAACACAGTGGTTAATTGCAGAAGCTGTGCTAAACAACTGGACAACTCAGGGTGGTTTTGATATTTCTCAAAACAACATGCCTTTTCCAAGTAACAGAATGAATGCAACCTCATTGGGAGTGAATATCAAATATGTGTTTAAGAAAATTCCACAGCTATCATTAAATGGCGGAGCAAACAATGTTATTGCCGGAAGAAATGTAGGCCAGTCTTTCAATGCAAACGGAGCTGTTTTTTATGTGTTTGATTTAAATAAAAAGGAGAAGAAAGAAAAAAAGTAATCACAAACAAAAACAAAACACATGAAACTGAATATAAAACCGATTTATATCTTTTTGATATTATTCATTACAGGAATTGTTTCCTGTAAAAAAGAAATTATTGAGCATACACAAAACATACCGGAATTAAACCCGATAAATACAGATGCCAATGCAGGAACATGGAAACCAATCTTATTAACTGCTCCTGACGAATTTGCTGTTGCTGCTCCTGGCACAACAAACACTCCTGCATATACAGCAGAGATTAATGAGATCAAGAGTTGGCAGGAAAATCTTACAAATGATCAGCGAAATAAAATTAAATGGTGGGGTGCAGGTGCTGTGTTACGCTGGAATGAAATTATAAGAGGCCTGGTAGCAAAATATAATTTACCTCCTTATCAAAATCCGGATGGAACGTATCCTATACCCGATGCAAATAATCCATTTGCCAATCCGCAGTTTCCATTTGCCAATCCTCCTTATGCTGCACGGGCATATGCCTATGTTAGTGCTGCACAGTATGATGCTTTGGTAGCTGCATGGTTTTATAAGAAACAATATAATCGGTTAGCCCCTTATAAAATTAATAATACTGTAACCTCATTGTTACCACAATCCGATCTTCCTTCTTACCCGAGTGAAGATGCAATAGTAGCAGGTGTAATGGTGGAGATGCTTAAATTATTTTTTCCAACAGAGCAATCTTACATTCAGCAAATGGCTACTGAACACAAACAGGCAAGATTAATGGCTGGCGCCAATGTACGGAGTGATTTAGAAGCAGGCGAAGCATTGGGCAAACTGGTAGCACAAAAATTTGTAACACGAGCAAGAGGCGACAGAGCAGGAGCAGCTGTTGGCAATGCTGCATTATGGCAACAATTGGAAACACAAACAGCAGCAACAGGTGAAATGCCTTGGATCAGCCAGGAATCACCAAAACGTCCGCCCATGTTACCACTATTTGGAAGAGTGAAAACCTGGTTGTTTGATTCATTAACCATGGTAACTACTTTACGTCCATTACCGCCACCTTCAACAAAATCTGATCAGTTTAAAAAAGAAACAGAAGAAGTTTTGAGTTTCAGTAAAAATATTACAAGAGATCAGATCCGTATTGTTCATTTCTGGGCCGATGGCATTGCAACTGCAACTCCACCTGGTCATTGGAATGCAATTGCTGCTGATGATTTTATTTCACAACATTTCAGTGAAGTACGTTGGGCAAGAAATTTTGCATTACTTAATATGAGTTTGATGGATGCAGCCATTGCCTGCTGGGATGCAAAATATTTTTATTTTAACCCAAGACCATCACAGGTAAATCCTTCAATAAAAACAACAACAGGGTTACCCAACTTTCCAGCTTATACAAGTGGCCACTCTACGTTTAGCGGTGCAGCTTCAACCATATTGGGCCATATTATTCCTGCAAGGAAAAATGCATACGAGGCGATGGCATCAGAAGCTTCTTTATCAAGGTTGTATGGAGCTATCCATTATCGCAGTGATTGTGAACAGGGTCTAATCTGTGGGCAAAAAGTAGGTGGATATGCAATTGTAAAAGCAAGAGCCGATGGTGCTGAATAAATAATATCTTTTTTATAGTGTATCAGTAGTAGTTTAATAAACCTCTTTCGAATTAACGAAAGAGGTTTTATTTTTTGTGTGAAGGTTAAAAGCAGCATTCTTTTTGCAAAATAAAAAAAGAGAAAAAACGATTTTTTATAGAGATATCGTTTTGGCATTTAAAGGTTATCTGGTATATTTAAAAGATACAATACCAAGCCATGACCAATTTCAGAATTAAACTTTCTCTTTTTCTCAATTACTTTGTTTTTGCCATTTTACTTAACAGCGTAGGTACTGTTATTCTGCAGGTACAGAATAATTTTGATATCTCTAAAGGTTCAGCCAGTATACTGGAAGCATTTAAAGATTTAAGTATCGCAGTCACTTCTTTTTTAATTGCATCCTATGTAAATAAAATCGGGTATAAGAAAACAATGCTCATTGCATTGGCATTGATTTCTGTGATGTGCCTCATTATACCATCTGTCAATAGTTTTTTAATGACAAAACTTTTATTTGCATCTGCAGGTGTTGGTTTTGCTTTAATTAAAGTAAGTGTGTTTGCTACAATTGGGTTGGTAACCAAATCAAAAAACGAGCATTTAAGTTTAATGAATTTTCTCGAATCGTTTTTTATGGTTGGAATATTGACAGGTTATTTTCTTTTTGGGTCGTTTGTAGATAATGCCAATCCAAAATCAACTACCTGGTTTAATGCCTATTATATTCTTGGGGCTCTTGCCATTACTGCGTTCATTCTTTTATTAACTACTACTTTAGATGAATCGAGCATTCAAAAAGCAGAACAAACAAAAACTTTTTCTGATGATTTTATTGAAATGCTGAAGCTTATTTTACTGCCCCTGGTATTGGTTTTTATATTCAGCGCATTTTTTTATGTGTTGATTGAACAAAGCATTATGAGCTGGTTGCCTACATTTAATAATGATGTTTTGAAACTTTCAACCAGTTTAAGTATTCAGATGGCCAGTATTTTATCAGCATCCATTGCATTGGGCCGTTTCTTAGCCGGATTGGTTTTAAGAAAACTGGATTGGTTAACAGTATTAGTTACCTGTTTGGTTTGTGCAGCAGCATTGGTTTTACTCACAGTTCCTTTAACAAAAAACATAACAGGTATAGCAGTTACAAGCCTGGCGGATATTCCGCTTGTTGCATTTTTATTTCCACTCATTGGTTTATTTCTGGCGCCTATTTACCCCGCTATTAATTCAGTTATTTTAAGTAATCTACCTGCACACAAACATGGATCCATGTCTGGTCTCATTGTTGTGTTTTCTGCATTGGGAGGAACAACCGGTTCAATTATTACCGGACATGTATTTGATGCATATGGCGGGCAAACGGCATTTTATTTTTCATTAATACCTATCAGTATTCTTATAGTCCTGTTAGTAATTTTTAAACGATTACAGCCAAAGACAGGGATTGTTGAAATTAAAACTACAGGAGGGCATTAATAGTGGCACAGAAAGAAATATTTGAATTGAGTCCTTTGTTTGAAGAGGTACAGGTGAACCGTGTATTTCATGATGGGAAAACATTTGTTGATTGTATTCCAAAAGAGTCAACTGAAATTATTCTGCAGCAATATTTACAACAAAAGAATGCTGCAGGTTTTGATTTAAAAAAGTTTGTACTTACGTACTTTGATTTACCTCAATTGATTACTAAAGAATTTCATTCAGATTCAGAACAAAACATAAAAGAACATATTCATCATTTATGGAAAGTACTTACACGAAACCCCGATGAAAAAAAGGGATCATTAATTCCACTACCCAATTCATACATTGTTCCGGGTGGCCGTTTTGGTGAAGTGTATTACTGGGATAGTTATTTTACCATGCTTGGTTTACAGGTATCGGGCATGTATGAGATGATTGAAAACATGGTAAACAATTTTTCTCATTTAATTCATACCATTGGGTTTATTCCTAATGGCAACCGTACTTATTACCTTGGCCGGTCTCAACCTCCATTCTTTTCAGTAATGGTAAAATTGCTTGAGGCAGTTAATGGGAAGCAGACACTTCCAGCTTATCTAAACTCTTTGGAAAAGGAATATCAGTTTTGGATGAAGGGAGTTAATGGTTTAAGCGAAACGGTTAATGCTTCACTTCATGTTGTAAGAATGAAAGATGGGGAATTGCTGAATCGCTACTGGGATGATAACAATACGGCCAGACCAGAATCTTACATGGAAGATGTGGAATTATCACACAACACAAAACAATCGCCTGAAATTTTATTCCGCCATTTAAGAGCAGGGGCAGAGTCGGGTTGGGATTATAGCTGCAGATGGTTTAAAGACGGGCATTCGTTTGCAACCATTCATACAACAGAGATTGTACCTGTTGATTTAAATTGTTTAATGTTTCATTTAGAAGAAACAATTGCAGAAGCATATATAATAAGTGGGAATGAAAATAAAGCTGAAGAGTATAATGTACTTGCTGAAAAAAGAAAACTGGCCATTCACAAATATTGCTGGAATCATGCAATGGGTTTTTATATTGATTATGATTTTATAAAAGGGGAAGCAAAACAAATAAAAACATTAGCTGCTGTAACTCCTTTGTTTTTCAACATTGCAACACAGGATCAGGCAGATGCAATTGCTACCGAAATTGAAATAGAATTTCTAAAGCCGGGCGGGCTTGTTACAACACTTCAACAAACCGGGCAACAGTGGGATGCACCTAATGGATGGGCTCCTTTACAATGGATGGCTATTGTTGGATTGGAAAATTATGGACATAATCTTTTAGCTGAAAAAATTGCCAAACGATGGATAAAGTTGAATACAGATGTATTTAAACGAACAGGTAAACTCATGGAAAAATATAATGTGGTTGATACACATCTTGATGCCGGTGGTGGTGAATATCCCGGCCAGGATGGCTTTGGCTGGACCAATGGAGTGTTACTTGCGCTAATGAAGAAGTTTGAGAAATTGTGAAATGATAGAGGAAGTGTAAGTTTAAATGAAAGATTTATTTACGGTAGCTTGGTTTTTTTAACCAATAACACAATCAGAGTTTCGTCATTTCGACGAAGGAGAAATCCCATTAGTTTAATGCATCTTAAAATAAAATAAGATAGCCTGTAAATTACTTCTTAATATTTTCAGTTTAAATTTCAGGAGATGTCTCGTTCCTCGACATGACGGCTGTTTAATTGGTTAGTACATTCTGATTGTGGAGTGCGTCATTTCTACGAAGGAGAAATCTCTATAAAGTAAAACAGCTGAAAATAAACTAAGTGAGGATAGGTCTTACTTTTTCATGTTGCAGAATAAATTTCAGGAGCTTTCTCGTTCCTCGACATGACGGCAGATTGAGTTTCTTTAATCAATGCGAATTACCATTTTTCTATCTCTTCCCAAAGATCAATCCAGTTAGGATTCATTACAGAAATTAATTCATCTTTTTTCTTTCTGCTCCATTTCTTTATTTCTTTTTCCCGGGAAATCGCTTCTTCTATTCTTCCGAAATTTTCATAGTAAACACAAATTGAACAATTATACCTATCTGTAAAGCTTTCTTTGAAATAATGATCTTTATGTTGAATAATCCGGGTTCTTAAATCAGAAGTAACACCAATGTAAACAACGGTTCTTAACCGATTAGTCATTATGTAAACACTTCCTCCATGTTCCATAAATCTGTAAGTATAAAATAGCAGTAACTATAAAAATTCAACAATTCTCATCACCCTTCCAGCAAATAAAAACCATACGGAGGGATAACCAAAAATTCATGATCATCACCAACAGTTAATGTTTGCTCACTCCAGTGATCATATAACTCTGCAGGTGGATTCCCTTTTTCTTTAAATGCATACCATGTAAGGTAAGCAACTTCATGGCTGAAATTAAATACACAAAATAATCGTTGATTATTACGATATCGAATATAGGAAGCAACATGAATATTATGCGGGGTTAACCATATCAGATTACTATAATCAGCAACAGCAGGAATTTGTTTTCGGATGCTTAATAGTTTTTTTGTTGAGTTGAATATTTGTTGCTCAACGGTTCCTTCCTGCTTTCTTAAATTATTTTTGTTCCAGTCAATAACTGGCCGGTGCATCCATCGGTTATCGTAACTTTTACCTTCATCCTGCAAATAAGAATAGTCATTGGTATAACCCGCTTCATCACCATAAAATAACATAGGCACGCCACCAAGAAAAAAACTATGTGCCTGCATCATTAATATTTTTTGAACAGACAAATCAATAGCATCCTGATCCTTATTAATGATCGCTTTTTCCAGTCCGCATAACGATGCAAGCGAACCACTGATTCTTGCATCACCGGTTTTAGGATTACTGCTGAACAAAGCGCCTGTAGCAGGAGATCCCGGATATGAACCGGAATAATAATCTTTAATAAATTTTCGGTGCTCAAAAGAATTATAGCCAGCCTTTGTAATCATTTCATCATCATATCCCAGTCCAATATCATCATGACAGCGTGTATAGGTAATCCAAGTTGTACCAAATGGTTTTTGTAAAATATCATGCTGTGCTGCAAGCATCACTTTTGTATCACCTGTTGCAAGCATATCCCATTGCAGTGCCATATGTGTTGCGTTATAGGCAAAGTCACACTCACGTGCTGTGAATTGTTCAGTACCAAAATATTTCATGATTTCTTTAGGAGCAACTATGGCTTCACCTAATAATGCCATACCCGGTGTTGCTACCTGAACACATTGTTTAATTAAACGCAAAATAACATGTGCCTGAGGAAGGTTTTGACAAGTGGTTCCTAATTGTTTCCAGATAAATGCAGGAGCATCAATACGAAGTACATCAACGCCAAGATTTGCATAAAAGAAAATCGTATCGAGCATTTCAATAAATACTCTTGGGTTTGTATAGTTAAGATCCCACTGGTAATCATGAAAAACAGTCATTACCCATTTATTACATTCTGGTATGAATGTAAAGTTGCCCGGTGAACTTTCAGGAAAAACTTCCGGCATTGATTTATCATACTCATCAGGTAAGCTTCTGTTGTTAAAGAAATAAAAATAGTCCTGATATTTTTTATCACCCTGTTTTGCTTTTTGTGCCCACTCATGATGATGTGATGTGTGGTTCAATACAATATCCAGCATTAAATACATGCCATTCTTCTGCATTGCTTTTTGTAACTGCTCAAGATCATTCAATGATCCGAAACGTTCATCTACTTTTCTGAAGTTGGAAACCGCATAACCACCATCGCTTTCATTAAGCGGACTTTCAAACATAGGCATCAGGTGTAAAAAGTTTACTCCCAATTCTTCAAAATAATCAAGCTTTGTTTTTAATGTTTTCAGGTTACCGCAAAAACGATCAACATACAAACTCATTCCGTTTATTTCATTGCTGAGGAACCAATGATTTTTTTCAATTTTTTCCTGGTCTCTTTTTTTTAATTGTTCAGACCTTTTTTTGTAAGCCGAAATAATGGTTTCAGTTACCTCGTGGAAAAGTGTTTCAGCTTCGGGGTGATGTTCATACAACTGCAGGTATAGCTCAAAAATGGCACTGGTATTAGCAAGGAAACGGGTATAAAATAAATTATCCTTTCCTACCAAATCTATCTGGTGATTTTTAAGAAGACTATTGATATGTTCATGAACACCGAAAGTATACATCTGATAATTAATTTAAAATGTCTTTACTTAAGTGTTTAAATGCTTCCATTGCTCCCATGTATTCACAGGTTTTTGCTCCAGCTTTATTACTGTTGTAGATGATTTTTTCCCATTCTTCAATATTTGGAAAATTATTACCGGCACTAAACTGCTCATTTAATTGATATAATACAGCTCCAACAAATGCATCACCGGCCCCTGTAGTATCAACTGGTGTAATGGAAATACTTGGAATAAGTTTTGTTTGCTGGCCTTCTCTTAATAAGGTTCCGGTTTTACCAAGTGTTATGGCAAAAACAGCATTTGTTTTTTGCATAAACACAGATGCTGCAGCTTCTACTGTTGAAGTTTCTGTTAACATCATAGCTTCTTCATCACTTACTTTAAAAAAGTTACAACTCTCAAGAAATACCCAACTCTGATGAATGAAACTTTGAAGGTTATTCTGAAAAAGCAAATGTCTGTAGTTGGGGTCAAAACATACAAACAACTTTTTCTCTACACATTTCTGCAGTAAACTGAGATAGGCAAGTTGTAAAGGGCCGGGCAAAAATCCTGTTGCTGAACCAAAATGAACAATCGAATATTCATCAAGGTTAATGGCTTCAATATCTTTTTCACTCAATTGACCATCGGCACCACGGTTAAAATAAAAGTCTCTTTCACCATCTTCCATCAATGAAACAAAAGCAAAAGTGGTAAAGTATTTGGCATCCTGTAACATCCATTTTGTATTTACGCCAAAACTTTTCATAACATCAATGAGATGTTTTCCAAACGGATCTACACCCACTTTTGCAGCAAGATCTACGTTGCCACCTAAAGCAGCAATTGCAGCGGCTACATTGGTAGGAGCACCACCCGGTTTCTTTAAAAAATTTTCACCGTCACTTAATGCTTTGCCTTTATCTGTACAAATCATATCAATGAGCGCTTCCCCTATACAAAGAATTTTAGTCATAGTGTTTTTTTCGTTTTATAAAATCTAATTAACTCCTATTGCTTAATAATCAATTTTTAAATTGAACATCTTTTACCATGATGCCGTTATACGGATAATAGTCAATTATATAACTCATAAACAATTGCCTCATATGGTTGTAATATTCCGTTTACAGAAGGAGTTTTATAATTACTGATTAATGTTTTTGCTTTACTTATATCTATGCCGGTTTTAACAGTAACCGGTTGGCTTCTGAAATTCAATAGTATCAGCATTTTCTTTCCATTGAGCTCTCTTGTGTATGCAAATACATCAGGATTGTTTTTATCAATGGAAGTAAACTTTCCGTAAACCAATACTTCGTTTTCTTTTCTTAGCTTAACCATTTTTTTTAAATAATTCAGGCAACTGTTTTCATCTTTTTCCTGAGCCGAAACATTTATATATTTATAGTTCGGGTTTATTTTCAACCAAGGTGTGCCAGATGTAAACCCAGCATTTATACTGCTATCCCATTGCATAGGTGTACGTCCATTATCCCGACAGCTGAATTTTATGAACTCCATATACTTCTTTAAATCACCTCCAATATTTTTCTGATGCTGGTATTCGTTTAAAGTAGGCATATCCTTATAATCTTCAATTTTTTCAAATCCTGCATTGGTCATGCCCAATTCATCGCCATAATAATAATATGGTGTGCCACGCATACTCAATAAAAATGTGGTTAACATTTTAGAAGAAACGTCTCTGAATTCAGAGCTATCATTACCAAAGCGGCTTACCAACCTTGCCTGATCATGATTAGCAAGAACAATGGATAGCCATCCCTTACTGGCAAAGGCACTATCCCATTTACTAAACACTTCTTTAAAATGCAATACACTATAACCTTCGGGTTTGGCAATATCAATGGCTTCAAAAGCATAGGCCATGTTTAATTCATTACGATCTGCATCAACTAATGCATGTGCATCTTCAAATGTATTACCAGCTCCTTCAGCCACACTCATTACATCAAATTTGCTAAAAACTTCTCTGTTCATCTCTTTTAAATAATCATGTAAATGAGGACCCATTGCATAATACTTTACAAAATCTTTTTCAAAACCTTTTGGAAGAGCAGGAAACAGGGTATCCTTTGCAGCAAACTGAAAGGCATCTAAGCGAAAACCATCAACACCTTTCTTAGCCCAAAAAATCATCATATCATAAATTTCATGTCTCACTTTTGGGTTTTCCCAATTCAGATCGGGTTGCTTTTGTGAAAAATAATGTAAATAATAGGCGTTGGTAAGTGAATCATATTTCCATGCATCATGATTTACATCAAATAAACTATACCTATAGGGTGGTTTCCCTTTTTCTGCATTCCACCAATGATAATAATTGCGGTAAGGGTTATCACGGCTGCTTCTGCTTTGTTTAAACCATTCATGTTCATCGCTGCTGTGGTTTACAACAATATCCATTATGAGTTTAATGTTGCGTTCATGCATTCCTTTAAGCAACGCATCAAAATCCTGCATAGTGCCGAAATCTTTCATAATGTTTCGGTAATCACTTACATCATAGCCATTATCATCATTAGGAGAACTGTAAATCGGGTTGAGCCAAACGGCATCTATGCCCAGGCTTTTTATATAATCCAGTTTTGAAAGAATGCCATTCAGATCACCTACACCATCACCATCACTGTCCTTAAAACTGCGTGGATAAATTTGATAAACAACAGCTTCTTTCCACCACTTCTTATCAATAGATGAATCAGTTGTTTGCTCTTTCGGTTTTGTTTTACACGAAACAAACAACAATACCATTGAAAACAATAAAAATAAAAGTTGAGTATTCACTTTCATAAAAGCTGAATTTAATGTCCTCCACCACCTATCATACTAATTTCGCCTGATGGTTTATCGCTTTTTATTAAAAGAGTTAATAATGCAGCTATTAATAAAAAGATACCTGCAAATGCAATGGCATTACCTGAATTGTTATTTAAAAAATGTTTTAAGATGAATCCAAAAGTTGTGGTTTGTATAAACATGGGTATTACAATCATCATATTTATAATGCCCATATAAACGCCATATCTTTCTTTTGGAATTTTACTTACTACTATTAAGTAGGGTATGCCCATCATACTGGCCCATCCAATTCCAAAACCGGTAATGGCAGGGAATAGTAAATATTTATTTTCAATAAATGGAAAAGCAAGTAATCCTATGCCTGCTAAAACCAAACAACTAAAATGCACCAGCTTGGGTGAATATTTTTTTGCAAACCAAACTAATCCAAACGCACAAAGAAAAGTTACAATGTTATACCATCCGTTTACAAGACCTGTCCAGCTTACTGCTTGTTCATAAAGATCCGGGTTAGATGAAGGGGAGGTATGCCAAACAGATTGTGCAATACTTTTAGATGAATTTTGCCAATAACAAAACAAGGCATACCACTGAAATAAATAAACCAATGCCAGTTGCCACATTACTTTAGGCATATTTAAAATGGCATCTATGATTTCAATATTCTGTGCAAATAGTATTTTAATTGTTGGATGTTGCTCTGCATAATTTAAAAACCTGCGGTATAATCCTTTTGAAAAAATGGAAGGAATAATTAAGAGTACCAACACGAGGTAGGCTACAACGGTAGTAAGTATTGATAAGAAAAACTGTATTGCCGGATGAGGCATTCCTTTATTTTTCTCTCTTAAAGCAGTTAACTCGTTTTCTGATGGCGGAATTTCAGGTGTACTGCGGATGCTCCACCATATTGAACCTATTGAACAAACAGCGCCTAAAAAAAAGGATGCAAAAACCCAGGTGGGAAGTTTTCCGGTTTTGCCAATAAAAATCATTGGAAAAATAAATAAGGAAACATTTGCCAATGTTTGTCCGAAGCCTGTGAAAAAGCTTTGAGCCTGAAAACCCGTTGGCTGTTGCGTGGCATCTAATTTATCAGCAATAAAAGCCCGGTAAGGTTCCATAGCTGTATTATTACCTGCATCTAATATCCATAATAATCCAACAGCCATCCATAAAGCACTGCTGAATGGAAAAAGAAATAAAGCAATACTGCAAACCATCGCACCAATAAAAAAATACGGTGTTCTTCTTCCAAACCGGGGGTGCCATGTTTTATCACTCAGTGCACCAATAATAGGCTGGATGATTAATCCTGTTAGCGGACCTGCTAAATTTAAAATAGGAATATCATCGGGGCTTGCACCTAAAAAATCATAGATAGGATTTACTGCACTTTGCTGTAAACCAAAACTATATTGAATGCCGAAAAAGCCAACATTCATATTAATAATCTGCCAAAAACTTAAATGAGGTTTAGTTATAGACATGTGCAGTTTTTGATTGGTTGTTTGATTGAAAATAAAACACTGCACCCGGCAGCAGCAATGATTATGAAGATAACATTTGTCTTTTAATGAATCAACTATGCAAACGGTTGATGTGGGCAAAAAATAATCCTATGATCTTACATCCAACACATCCCTTAAACCATTGCCCAATAAATTAAATGCAAGTACCAAAAGCATAATGGCAATTCCCGGGGCAACGGCCAACATGGGATTGTTGGTGATGATGAAATTGTAGTTTTCTTTAATCATTAAACCCCAGCTTGGTTGAGGTGTCTGAACTCCCACGCCAAGGAAACTTAATCCTGCTTCAATTACAATTGCACTTGCAAAATTGCTGGCAGCTATAACAATAACAGGTCCCATTACATTAGGTAATATATGTTTAAAGATGATTCTTGCATTTGAAAAACCCATGGCTTTTGTTGCTTCTATATAGTTTAGTTCACGCAAGCTGAGAACCTGGCCACGAATAAGCCTGGCCACATTTACCCAAAGCGTAAGACCAACTGCAAGAAATACCTGCCAGAAACCTTTTCCTAAGGCTAAGGTGATTGCAAACACTAACAATAAAGTAGGAAAACTCCACACAACATTGATGAGCCACAAAATCAGTTCATCTACCCATCCACGAAAATAACCGGCAACAGCGCCAAGAAAAATTCCAACAGTAAGAGAAATAACAACCGCAATTAATCCTACACTTAAACTTACACGTACACCAACAATCAGGCGACTTAATATATCTCTTCCGAATTTATCAGTACCTAACCAGAATGTTTTAGTGATGATAGGATTTTCTGATTTTTTATTAATAGTGAAAGTCATTGGTTCAGTTACTCCATCATCAACAAATTTTTCTACAGTATATACATTTCCGTTTTGTTTGTATGATGTAACAGGGATGTATTGATAGCGATCTTCTTTACCAAAAAACAAGGTATTTAAAAAGGAAGCAGAAGATTGATTTTCTTTTTCAATTCTGATAAACTGTTGTATAAACCCCGGCTTCTTTGCTGCTATTTCAACAATAATCCGGTTTGCATCGGGTGTTGAATCAGGAGCAATGATATAAGCAAATACAGCAATGATTAATGCCAATAAAATAATCAGCAAACCAAAAACAGCACCTTTGTTGCGGCGAAGTTTTTTCCAGAATGTTTTGATGAAAGAATATTCTGTGTTTGGCATGCCCCCATCCCCTAAAGGGGAGTTATTATGTTAATAAAAAAATTGAAGCTAACTAATTAATTTAAAAACTCTAATCTGTTTTGATAACATGATTGCATAATACTTAAATAAAAATATTTGAGTGAGTTGACTTGCCCCCCTTTAGGGGATGGGGGCCTCACTTCACCCTCCTCCCTTTCCACTCATAGCTTCCAAACTTTCCCAACCATCCTGCAATTACTGTATATACAATATGAAAAGGCTGTGCCAATGGAAACCACAGTAACAGTTGTTCTTTTTGAAAGAAGGAAGCAACCGGAGTTAAAAACAACAGTTCAACAATTGTTTTAAACAATAAACTTCCTGCAAGTAATATCCATAAGTTGTGATTAAAAAATCCACCTGCAAAAAGAATAAGTAAAAAAACATTCAGCAAATAAACAAGGAGTAATACCCCAAAGATTCGTTTATCATCATATTTATCTGCTTTGCTGGCCCAGCGTATACGCTGTTTAAAAAATTCAGCAACCGTTTCAACAGGAGCTGTGTAAACAATACTGTCAACTGCTTTGCAATAATGAATGCTGTTGGGGAATTGTTTAAAAATTTTATACATCAGCAACATATCATCGCCACTGGCTATATGATCAGCATCTTTAAAACCATCTACTTTATAAAATGCATCACGGCTGTAACATAAGTTGGCACCATTGCACATGCTGTGAAAACCGGCGGCAACACTGGCTCCTGTGATTCCCTGTAAACTTAAAAAATCAAGCGACTGAAATAATTTAATAAAAGAAGTTTCTTCTTTCATGGCAACAGGCGCTGCAATAAAATGCGTATTTTTTTGTTCAATGATGAATGCAAAGTTTCTCAACCAGTTTTCAGGAACAACACAATCAGCATCAGTTGTAACAATATATTTTCCTGTTGCCTGTTCAATCCCGTATTCAATAGCCTTCTTTTTATAGGAATTGATTTTTTCTTTCACCACTTCTTTTAGCTGTAATACTTTTACTCCTTTTAATTCTGAAGCAACAGAAATAGTTGCATCTTCACTAAAATCATCAATCACAATTATTTCATACAAATGTTGAGGATAGTTTAATTGTTGAACAGATTGTAGGCAGCTGGCAATATTTTTTTCTTCATTACGTGCAGGAATTAAAATACTGAATGATGTGATTGGCTGAAAATCTGCAGGAGGTTTAGTAACCGCAAGTTTCTTCCACCAATGTTTATACAACAAAAGCAAGATAGTATAAGGCACAAATAAAAGAAATGTAAGAAGCAGCCAGAGCATAGGTGCAAAATAATCATTCATCGTTCAGAAAAGAAATTATAGCTGCCGCATGTTTTTCTTTTAGTAATAAATGCCCTGTTTGCAGTTCATGCACATGAATCCATTCTTCAGCTCCTTTTTGAAAAACATACCCGTGTTTGGAAAGAATAATACGATCGTAAGCTCCAAATACAAGATGAAGGGGAATCTTATTTTCTGCAAGTACTTTTTTAACATGTGGCAAATCTGGTCTGAACTTTCGCATGGTTGTCCAGATACGGTATAAATCAGTCCTTATTTTTTCATCATCAATATAATGATGTACATATTTAGCTACACTGCTGTTTACCCATTTCATCCGGTTCATCATGTTAACAATCCAGGCAAACCATTGAGGAAACCGCATGGTGTATTTAAACAAACCGTTACCCAGCCAGGTTTGTGTAGCCAACCAATACCAGGCGCTTACTGTTAATCCATCAGGCGCAAGCAATACCGCTTTCTCAATTTTATGAGGAATGCGTTCAAGTAAACTCAAGCCAATTCTACCACCCATACTGTAACAAAGTAAGTGGATGCGCTGGGTATTAAAATCAGGAATGATCAGACTCATTAATTCTATTAAACTTTTTATCGGGAAGGTGAGTTTGTTTTGCCATAGAGTGTGCCCATGCATGGGCATATCAAGCGCATAAACAGTAAAATCCTGTTCTACATATTTTTCAATAAAGGAAAAGGTATCAGCATTTTCACCAAAACCATGCAAACAAACCAATATTTTATTTCCATTACCATATTTGAGATAAGAGAATTGTGATTGTTGATATGAAATGTATTTTCGTTCCAAAAAAGTTAAGTAAGCTAAATTAAAATTAAAAAACACAATCTACCGCATTGTAACTGTATCAAAAAGTAGATTTGCAGGTTCAAATGGCCCGTCGTAAACGAAAACCATCATATTATCTTCCCTGGATGATCATTGCTGTTGTTTTAGCAGCAGGTGTCTTTCTATATGTACGAAACTGGCTACTTGAAAGAGAAGCAACCAGGGTTCGTTATAAAGAGTTTGGGATTTCTATCCCCACTAACTATTCTGTTCATGGAATTGATGTAAGCCGTTACCAGCAGGTGATTAACTGGGATATGGTAAAGGCAATGAACATTCAGGATGTACAACTTCGTTTTGCATTTATAAAAGCAACAGAAGGAAACGAAACAACAGATTCCTATTTCAGAAAAAACTGGAGAAATGCAAAAGAAGCGGGTATGATTCGTGGGGCTTATCATTTTTTTGTAGCAACCAGGGATGGAACTATGCAGGCAAGAAACTTTGTATCTACAGTAAAACTGGAAAGTGGTGATTTGCCACCGGTTTTAGATATTGAACAAACCTATGGAGTAAGTAAAACCTTATTGCAGCAACGTGTTAAAGCTTTTTTGTATGCAGCAGAATTAGCCTATGGCATTAAACCAATCATATATACTAATGCAGATTTTTACCAGTTTTATTTAAGCGGCGAGTTTGATGATTATCCATTGTGGGTAGCACATTATTTAAGGCCCGTTGAGCCTCGTATAAACAGAAACTGGCATTTCTGGCAACATAGCGAAAGTGGCCATGTAAATGGTATAAAAGGGAAGGTTGATTTTAATGTTTTTAACGGCGACAGTACTGAATTAGCAAACCTGTTATTGAAATAATTACATTTGTAAATAAGTTAAAAAATTAATGATATGAAAAAACTTCTGGCAATCACTTTCTTCTCTTTTTTAATATTTGTTTCAAAGGCACAAAACAAAACGGCCAACAGCAATGAATATAAAACGGCTATTGGTATTAAACTATGGGATGGTGCAGGTTTAAACCTTAAAACGTTTCTTACCGATAAAACAGCTCTTGAATTTATTGGTTTCTTTAATAAAAACGGGACACGAATTACAGGTTTATATGAAATACATGGGGATTTAAATACCGAAGGAAATTTAAGATGGTATTTTGGTTTTGGCGGACATGCCAGTTTATATAAAAATGTAAAAGGCGGTGGTGTTGATGGTGTATTGGGTATGGATTATAAATTCAGCAACATGCCGTTGAACCTGGCACTCGACTGGCAGCCAAGTGTTGAAATAGGTGTAGGCTCATTAAATGGTTTTGTAGGAAGTTATGGGGGCTTTGCCATTCGTTATACTTTATAAAGTAAACTTATTTTTTAAAAAGCTGTTGTACCATAGTGCAGCAGCTTTTTTGTTACTTTTAATTTTCAATCTTTCAGCTTATGAGTGAAATGGAACCCGAAGTGCAGGATTTTTTAAAACGGATAGTACAAACCATTTCGGTAAGTATGCTGTTTTTTTTATTTCACATGACCGCCGGTATTTATTTTAACTGGGCTTTTTTTGAAGGCACTCCAAACATTGGAAATATCATTTACTATTTTGTTTTTATCATTTCACTTGCAGGCTTAATTTATTTTTATTATTGGTTGTGGAAAGGGAAGATGTGAAGAAGATGGGAGTGTTTCAAAAGAAACTGTTGAGAAATATTTTTGTTGCCGGCTTTAGTAATACAATTAAACTATTGTTGTGTCTCTCCCGTCCGAACGGTATTCAGCCGGGCGTGCACTTGTACTGTTACTCTTTACGCAGCAATTTAATAACAAGAGAATACGCAAAAATGTAATTTCAATTTAATAATACAATATGAAACAAATAGTTTTCTTTTTGTGCTTACTTTTTTTCAGTGGCTCTGTTACTGCACAATCAAAAGATACACTTTCTTCTAACGAACAAAACCTGGCTCGCATTTTTGGCGTATTGTTTAAAACAGGAATTAAAGAAGCAGTTAAAAGTCAACGTACAGATGGCAATTCCAAAACTGTAATAGGAAACGCAGCAAAGGAAGTTGTAAAAATTACAGCTCGCCGTAGCGCTGAGCAATTGATAAAAGAGGGTATAAACGGAAAGAATATTTTGCAGTTGCCAAACATGATCACCCAAAACAAAGAAGCGCTTATTCAAAGAGGGAAAGGAATGTTGCTTCAGAATTTTGAAGAGGCCATGAAAGAAGCTGCACGTAATGCTCTAAAGAATGCAGTGTGGAAACTGGTAGAAGAATCTCTTGAATTTGATGTGGAAGATCTTGTAAGAGCAGCGAATAGTGATTCACTTGTGCTTACTGATATATTTAAAAATCTGAAACGCAACAGGTTTATAGAAATATCAAAACCTATTACAACCAACGCATTTAAAATAGCCAAAGGGTATAAAAAATACAGAAAGTTAAAAAGAGCATATGAAAAAGTAACGGGTTCATCCCTTTCGTTTAACAGCGAAACCTTTTTGGCTGAAGCTATTACAGATTCTTTTTTTGATGAAATGAAAAAGCAGGAACAGCAACTCAGATTGAATCCAATAAACGTACTTGAAGGGTTTCTTAAAAACCTGTTTGAAAAAAAGAATTAATCTTTTACTCACAGGATTTTGCTGTATCTGTATATTAAAATTTGTTCATTAGAATACATTAGCTTCGTCAACTAAACAAAAATTAAATAATGGAATCCCAAAATTTTAAAAACCACGCAAGATTTGTACCCTTATATCATTTCATTACACCAACCGTTATACTTGCAATTATTATTGGGTCGGGTGTAAATTTATATGATGCCTGTAAGAATGAAATCGGCTTATACAGTGCTTCATTAATTTCTATAATGAGTATTGTATTATTGGTTATCTGGTTTTATACAAGAGCATTTGCTTTAAAAGCACAAGACCGGGCAATACGTGCAGAAGAAAATTTCAGGTATTTTGTTGCAACCGGAAAACCATTTGACAGCAGATTAACAACCCGGCAGATTATTGGATTACGCTTTGCCAGTGATGATGAGTTTGTTGCACTTGCCAAACAGGCTGTTGATGAAAACCTTACTGAAAAACAAATTAAACAAGCAATTAAAAATTGGAAGGCTGATCATTACAGAGCATAAAGAAAATAAAAGATTATAGATAAAAAAACCGGTTGATTAAAATACAACCGGTTTTTTTATGTAATAAAATATTAATTACTCATCATAGTATTACTTATTATCACCCGAATTTAAAATCACAGGCGTATTTCCTTTACCCATAATAATGATTTTTGCATTCTGTGATTTTGCAATTTCAAGATTGGCTTTAATGCTTTCATACTGCAACTGCCTGTCAGTTAAACTTTCACTGATGATGCGTTGGTAATCTGCAATACCCTGTGCTTCTACACGCTTACGTTCTGCTTCCTGCTTTTCTTTTTGCAATACAAATTGCATCTTCTGTGCATCCTGCTCCGCATTAATCTTTTGTTCAATAGTTGCTTTTACACTGGCAGGTAATGTGATATTGCGGACCAGCAAATTTTCAAGCAACAACCCTCTCAACTTGAAATCTTCTTCAATGCTTTTGAATATACGTTGCTGAAATTCATCTCTTTTTGTTGAGTAAAGTGCAACAGCATCATAATAAACTGCATTGTCTCTGATGCGGGTACGGGTAATGGGACGAACAATTTTATCTTCAAAGTCTTCACCTGTTTGTGCAAGCAAACGGGGTGCTTCACTGGGTACAATACGGTATAAAACTGAAAGGTCAATGGTAACTTCCAATCCATCAGCTGCTAATACACGAATAGCATCATCACCACTTTTTACACCTTCATCATGTACACCACTCATTGTGTAGTTCTTTGTTTTAACATCCATCTTCACAACATCTACAAGAGGGTTAATAAAATTTAAACCACTTTGCAAAACACGGGTTTGTACTTTACCAAATAGTTTTTGCACACCTACCTGGCCTGCATCAATTTGAACAACACAGGAGGTAATAATACCAATGAGTATAATCACAAATCCTATTGAACGAATAACTTTTGCAAAGCTTTGAAGAGGACTGTTTGATTTTGCTACTGCAAATCCTGCAGTAACCGCTATCAAACCAAGAATAATGAGTAACATATTATTTGAGTTTATTTGTTGTTTATAAATCATTCCATCCAACGCACCTATCTCATGGGGCAAAATCATCTCAGTATATCCGTCTTACGAAGGCGTGAGACAAAACTTAACTGCTATGATCGGCTACAATTACCCATTTGCCTTTTATTTTTCTGAAAAGTAATGTATAATGACCGCCAATATCACCGTTTTTTTTTCTGGTTAAATGCCATTTACCAATAACGTAATAAGCATCAGCTGAAAGCTTTGTTACTTTAATTAAATTAAACTTCAGTATACCCATTGCATCTTTATCAGGATAATTCTTTTTGTAATTAGCCAAAGTTTGAGCATACCCATAAGTAATGCCGCTTTTGCCAATAAACATTAATGAATCATTTTGCCAGTAACCTATCATGAAATTTTCAATGTTTCCATTGTTCCATTCGTT
This sequence comes from Lacibacter sp., assembly GCA_036758725.1. Taxonomy (GTDB): domain Bacteria; phylum Bacteroidota; class Bacteroidia; order Chitinophagales; family Chitinophagaceae; genus Lacibacter. The sequence goes on along the minus strand of DAIOWB010000005.1, from coordinate 4,962 downwards.
GGTTTGATTTTCTAAAATGGCAAGTATTTGCTTTTCGTCTTTTGACTGGGCAGAAGATTGTAAGGTTGAAAAGAATAAGAAAACGAGAATTAAAGATTTCATACATTGAAATTACATCAAATCACAAAACACACGGAAAAAGAAAAGCGGCCGTTAAGCCGCTTTGTAAATTTATCCGTTACCCCATTTTTTCTTTTTCATATAATCGATACTCCTTTTTATACATTGCTCTTCGGGCATAGTATAAGCTTCCTGTTCCATAAAGGCATATTTTAATCCCGAAAGCTTGCGTTGTGCAAAAAAGGAAGTAAAATTAATGGTGCCATCACCCACCTGTGTACTTTCTTTTTCTCCTTTTTTATTGGTGGTCATATCTTTTACATGCCACATAGTAAAACGGCCGGGATATTTTTTAAACCAATCAACCGGGTTGTGGCCCGCATATACAACCCAGTACAAATCCATTTCAAAATGCACCAATTTAGGATCGGTTTGTGTAAGCAGAAATTCGTAATAGGTTTTTCCATCATCCATTTTACCAAATTCAAAATCATGATTATGATAAGCCAGTTTCATTCCGGCCGCATTGGTTAACTCAGCTGCTTTGCCAATAACATCAACTAACTTTTTAAAATCTTCTGTGCCTCTGTGTTTATCATCCAACCAGGGTATAACCATATACTCATTACCCATGATGTTTGCTGCTTCAATGGCTGATTTCCAAACATCATCTTTTCCTTCATAAAAAAACGAAGGCAGATAATAATGGCCGCTTGGCGCTGTTAACGAATTAGCGTTAAACATAGCCTTGAATTCATTTGGAGTTTTGCCAAAGAATGTTTTTCCATCAAAACCAAACAATTCAATTTGAGTGTAACCTGCTTTTGCTACATATTGTAAGGTGCCAGCCAGGCTTTTAGACAGGTCATTACGTACAGTATACAATTGCATCCCAAATTGTTTTGTTTTACCCAAACCATTATTTGCACAGGATAAAAGCGGAAAACCCGCTACTGCAAAACCGGCAGTGATTGATGCTGAAGTTTTTAAAAAGTCTTTACGATTGTATTGCATAAATTTTTATTGCTATTAATTGATCAATAATTTTTTATTCTGCCCATGCCTTATCACCTTTTGCATAAGGGAATGCACCATCATATTTTCCCGGCACTGCCATATGACGTAATGTTTCTGTCATACCGGTTTTGGAAGTAAAGAAGCCTATTAAAGTTAATTGCTTCATCATGGTATAATAATGCCTTGGTGCCGGTACAAACTCTGTTTGATCTTTCCAGTTGAGTGTACTGTTTGTTTTTTGATGCACTTCCCGTTTGGGTTTGTCTTCTTCATCTCTTTTTTGATTGTAAGCTTTTGCTTCTTTCTCAATGCTTACCAACAAATCGTGCCGTTGTTCAGGTGTACACTCCATAAAGGATTTATTATACATTTTTTTACAGGCATCTTCCAGTTCGCTTATACCTTTTACAAATGTTTCCTGTTGTATTTCCGTGTAACAATCTGTTACCATCACTTTCATAAACTCACCCACCTGTGCAGCTTTTGCACCGGGAGTAGTTGTGGCCGGAATAATTGTTTCTGCTACTTCATCAAGCAATGCAATATTGGAAGCAGTAAAGCCTGCATCAGCTTTTGCACCTGTTTTACATCCGCTTAAAAACAATTCTCCTCCAATAACTGCACCACCGGTAAGAAGTGCTATTTGTTTTAAAAGTTCACGACGATCCATAAAAGAAACCCCCACACCCCCTAAAGGGGGCTTTTTAGTTTAGTTAATAATTTGTCTTTGCTGCAACTCTTCAACTTTTAATTCAATAGCAGCAAGAACAGTTTCAATTTTATTTATTATCTCTTCATTTGTAAAACGAATGATTAGATATCCCATGTTTTGTAAAGTGTCTTCTCTTTGTTTGTCAAATTCTTTCACTTCATTCTTTTCATGTATCTTACCATCAGCTTCAACAATCAGTTTTAATTTGTGACAATAAAAATCAACAATATAAATCCCAACAGGATGTTGTCTTCTGAATTTTAATCCTTTTATACCAAGTTTCAGATGCATCCATAAAACGGTTTCTGCATGAGTCATCTTTTTTCGCAAGTCTTTTGCTCTTTCAAATAACAGATGACTTGCACCCTCAAACATTCCGCCGTTTTTATATGGTGATTTTTTTTCCAAAGTTGAATATGAATAATTATTGTTAATCAAAGAACTTTTGCTTGAAGTCTCCCTTTAGGGAGATTTAGAGGGTTTTTTACAAATTCCCTTTCTTTAATTCTTTTACTGCAAAATCTGCAGCTCTTGCAGTTAATGCCATATACGTTAAAGATGGATTTACACAGGATGCACTGG
>DAIOWB010000005.1:0-2491 GCA_036758725.1 Lacibacter sp. | reverse complement strand
GCTCTTGCAGTTAATGCCATATACGTTAAAGATGGATTTACACAGGATGCACTGGTCATGCATGCGCCATCAGTAACAAATACATTTGGCGCATCCCACACCTGGTTGTTGCCATTTAAAACAGAGGTTTTTGGATCACGGCCCATACGTGCTGTTCCCATTTCATGAATACCCATACCCACATGATAACCCTGATCATAGGTACGAATATCTTTAACACCAGCTACTTCCAGCATTTCTTTGGCATCATTCATCATATCAATCCGCATCTTCTTTTCATTTTCTTTAATCTCTACATCAAAAGAAAGAACGGGTAAACCCCATTTATCTTTTGTGTTTTTATCTAGGGTAATTTTATTTTCATGATAAGGAAGCATTTCGCCAAAGCCAAGAAAATTAATATTCCAGTTATCACTTGCAACACTTAATGCATCTTTTAAATCGGCTCCCAATGTAAACTCTGCCACTTGTGCACCACGTCCACGGCCTGCACCTCCCTGGTAACCAAAGCCACGGAGATAGTCTCGTTTATCATTATAAATATTCCGGAAGCGTGGTATATAGGTTCCTGTAGGCCTGCGGCCATATTCATATTTATCACTAAAGCCTTCTACGGTTCCGGAAGCACCGCAACGAAAATGATGGTCCATTACATTATGACCCAACTCACCACTGCTGCTCCCTAAACCGCCTTCCCATACATCTGTAGCAGAATTCATTAACACCCATGATGAGTTTAATGCAGATGCACATACAAAAACAATCTTTGCTTTGTATTCATATGTTTTATTTGTTTCTGCATCAAGAATTTCTACACCGGTTGCTTTCTTTGTGTCTTTATCATATAAAATTCTTGTAACAATTGAAAACGGACGAAGAGTAAGGTTTCCTGTTTTCATGGCAGCAGGCAATGTTGCTGATTGTGTACTGAAATATCCTCCAAACGGACAACCTTTCCAGCATCTGTCTCGGTACTGGCAATTGGTTCTGTCGTGATGTGGTTGAGTAATATTTGCACTGCGACCAATAATTAAATGACGCATGCCTTTGTAATACGCTTCCATTCTTTTCTTCACTTCTTTCTCTGCACAGTTTAATTCCATAGCTGGCATAAAATCACCATCAGGCAATACATCCAATCCATCTTTGCTTCCTTGTATTCCTGCAAATTTTTCTGCATAACTATACCATGGTGCAAGATCATCATAACGAATGGGCCAGTCAACAGCTATGCCATCTTTAGCATTAGCTTCAAAATCCCATTTATTCCAACGATAGCTTTGCCTGCCCCACATTAAAGAACGGCCACCAACATGATATCCACGAAACCAATCGAAACGTTTTACTTCTGTGTATGGACTTTCTTTATCCTTCACCCAATAATCCAGCACCATTTCATTTAGTGGATAATCCCTTTTTAACACAGGATAATCTTTAATCATTTGCTGTGTAGGAGCAACACCACGATGTGGAAATTCCCAAAAGTCTTTATTGGTATTTACATAATCTTTAATGTGCTCAATGTTGCGACCACGTTCAAGCATAATTACTTTTAAACCTTTCTCGGTTAATTCTTTGGCAGCCCATCCTCCGCTAATTCCGGAGCCAATTACAATGGCGTCGTATTGATTTGTTTCTGGCATATGGCAAGTTTATTGTTTGTAGTTTTTAAATATAATTGAATCCGCTTTTGTTTGATTTGATAATTGTCAAATACATAAATCAACTTTTAGCCTCATCCTCTTACAAAGGAGAAGGACGGCACATTTGTACATATTCAAGCTTCTTATTCTTTCATTTCATCTTTAATTCTATACTCATCAAATATTAAGCCCTTAACTATTAAGCAAACTTTCTAAAAAGAGAGGGCTGTGACTGGTAAGTCCCCCTTCGGGGGATTTAGGGGGCTACATCACATCTTTTTATTGCATCTTTCAATGCAGCAATTTTTTCCTCTTTTGTTTTACCTGTTGGCATAAATTCCTGTGCTACATAATCTTTAAACCCTGTTGCAACGATGGCTTTCATTATGGCCGGGTAATACAACTCCTGACTTTCATTAATCTCATGCCTGCCCGGTACTCCTGCTGTATGATAATGTCCAAAATACTGATGATGATCCCGGATGGTTCTGATAACATCGCCTTCATTTATCTGCATATGATAAATATCATAAAGTAATTTAAAATTAGGGGAACCAATACGTTTACATAATTCAATTCCCCAGGCACTTTTATCACACATATAATCTTTATGATCAACCTTGCTGTTGAATAATTCCATTTGAATGATCACCTTGTGTTTTTCTGCAAGTCCTATAATTTGTTTCAGTCCTTCCACACAATTGTTCATGCCGGTTTCATCGTCCATGCCATTTCTGTTACCACTGAAACAAATGAGGTTTTTATAACCCGCTGCTGCAACCAAAGGAATTGCCTCATTAAAATCTTTGAGTAATTTTTCTTCTTCACGCGGAGTAAGAATTTTGATC
>DAIOWB010000004.1:31681-34255 GCA_036758725.1 Lacibacter sp. | reverse complement strand
GAACAGTACAGTTAAAAGGTTCTATTACATTATTAAGATAACTCATTCGATAAAATATGAAAATTAACCAGATGAAACTATTCAGTTTTTTTACAACTTGTTTGCTGATCGCCTCTATCAACCAGTTGGTAGCTCAAACAGATCCGCATTTTACCCAAAACTATACGTACCCCATGTATACCAATCCTGCAATGACAGGAGGAAGTGATGGTGTATACAGAGTATCTGCCATTTACAGAAACCAATGGGGTAGTGTAACAAATCCTTACAGTACAACCGGTTTGTCGTTTGATACCAGAACAAACAAAAACATTGCATTGGGTGTAAACCTGATGAATCAAAAAGCAGGTGACGGGGGTTTTAATTATTTAAATGCATACGCCTCTGTTGCCTATACAGGAGTTAAATTCGGCAAAGAAAATAATCACCGGATGGTTTTTGCCATGCAGGCCGGTTTAATAAACAGGCGAGTAGATCAAAGTAAATTTAAATGGGGCGAACAGTGGAATCCAATCACTGGGTACAATGCAGGAAATGCAACATCAGAATCTTTTGCTGCAACATCTTCTTCAACATTTGATATAGGTGCAGGAGCTTTATATTTTGATGCTTCACCAGAAAAAAAGGTGAATGTATTTGCAGGAGTAGCAGCTTATCATCTTAACAAACCAAAAGATCCCATTATTTCATCACAGAGTGTTGCGCTTAATACCATTCCGTTGCGATATGTTCTTCATGGTGGTTTAAGTTTTAATCTTTCTCCACGTACCAATATTGTTCCGCATGTATTATATATGCAACAAGGAACAGCCCGTGAAGCAATGTTGGGAACCTATGTTCAATTAAACGTAAATGAAGAAACAGATTTCATGTTTGGCGGATATTACCGGGTGAATGATGCCATAGCTCCTTTTGTTGGTATTGACTGGAAAAATTTTATTGTTGGATTGAGTTATGATATCAATACATCAAAACTGGGTGCAATGACAAGAAATGTAAACAGCTTTGAATTGAGCCTTTCTTATATTAAGCGTAATGGTACCAGAAGTATTTTTGATTTTATCCGTTGTCCACGTTTATAAGAAGCTAAATCAATTGAACGAACAAAAAATGATTAACCCATAAAAGATCGACATATACTAATATGAACAATATTCTATCTCCACAAAAAACCGGTTTTCATTCCCTGCAAAAACTTTTTGTAAAAAACGGAATGAACAAAACTTTTCTCTTTTTGATTGGATGCTTTATCTCATTTCAATCTTTTAGTCAGTCTGCCAAAAACGTTGTGTTGGGCAATCAGTACTTTGCTGCGGGTGATTATTTTACGGCGGCTGGTTTATATGAACAGTATCTGCATCCGTCAAAGAAAGATGTAGCTGCAAGCAACTTTCCATTGAATATAAAAAACAACAGAAAGAATGCAGGGTCAGGAATGCAGGTAAATAAGATGGACATACTTTATAAACAAGCAGAAAGTTACCGTCTGGCAAATTATTTTACTGAGGCATCTACCCGATACAAAGAATGTTTTGATAAAGATCCTGCAAAATATGCTGCAGGTTTATACTGGTATGCTGTTTGTCAGCGAAGCCTTGGTAATTATGCTTTGGCTGAAGAAAGTATCAATACTTTTCTAAGTACTTATGCTGCAGGAAATCCATTTCAGCAAGCAGCAGAAAAAGAACTGCAAACTATTAAGTACAGTAAAACTCAGATTACCAGGCCTGATACTGTTTTATACCATATTCAAAAAGCAAATGCATCTGTTGGTGTAGAAAAAGGAATGTATGCACCTGCTTACTATAATGGAAATCAATTTCTGGTAACAAGTACACAAAAAGATTCTGTTGTATCTGTTGCTGTTAATCCATTTCATAACCGTTTGTTTAGTGCTAAACTTGCTGATGGAAGTTTACAGATTATTGAACCTGTACAAATACAGGGAGTTGATGTTTCTCTTAACCAGGGAGCAGCAAGTTTAAGCACCAATGGAAATATCTTATATCTCACACAGTGGAAAAAAGAAAACGGGAAAAATATTTCTTCTGTTTATTATTCGGCAAAAAATGAAAGTGGATGGAATGCACCTGTTTTACTAACCTCATTAAATCAGGAAGGATATAGCAGTAAACAACCATTTTGTTCAGCTGATGGAAAATATTTATTCTTTTCTTCAAACAGACCAGGCGGTTCAGGAAACTTTGACATCTGGTATGCACTTTTACAACCCGATGGAACAACTGCTGTGCCTGTAAATGCAGGATCAATCATAAATTCTGTTGCTGATGAGCAAGCTCCTTTTTATCATAGTACAAGCGGCACACTTATTTTTTCTTCTAATGGAAGAGAAGGTATGGGTGGTTATGATTTGTTTAGTGCCAAGATAAACGGAACTGATTGGGGTAACCCCACAAACATGGGCTTCCCTGTTAATTCATCAAGAGATGATATTTACTTTTTTGCTTTTGAAAAAGCAGGTCTTCTCAACAATGCAATCTTTAGTTCAGATAGAGGTTCTGAATGTTGCCTGGAGTCTTATATTGTTTCAAAAGATCCAAAGAAAAAAACGCT